>JBLIRP010000035.1:0-35713 GCA_049472355.1 bacterium
GAGGACGATAAACGAGATCTCCCGGGGGCCAAGGTCCTGCACCATCTTTTCACGAATGGAGGGGGTGAACTCCTCGAACGCCTTTTCCCATCGCTCGTCATCCGCCCTCAGGGTCAACTGGCCGGCCCTGAATCTCAGGGGCCTGACGCACCGGGCGATCCTCGGTCCCACCCATTCGCTCCACTTTGCATGGATGAGGTGCTCCGTCCACCGGTCCTTGAATTCCGGGGCATGCATCAGTTTCCCGATGATCGATCCGGCGTGGTCCACGTCATGCATCATGGGTAGATCTTATAGAGCATCCGCGGGAAGGGGATGGTCTCTCGAACGTGTTTGAGCCCGCAGATCCATGCAAGGGCACGCTCGATGCCCATGCCGAAGCCTGCATGAGGCACGCTCCCGTAGCGCCTGAGGTCCAGATACCATTTGAAGGCATCCATGGGAAGGCCGTGGTGTTTGATCCGCGACTCCAGGATGCCCAGGTCCTCCTCACGCTGCCCGCCCCCGATGATCTCACCGTATCCCTCGGGTGCCAGCACGTCCACGCACAGGGCGAGCCCCGGCTGCTGCGGGTCCTCTTTCATGTAGAAGGCCTTGCATTGAGCAGGATAGCGGTGGATAAGGAGGGGTTTTTCGAACATCCCGGAGATGATGGTCTCGTCGTCGCCTCCCAGATCATTCCCCCATTCCGGGGAGTGCCCGGATTCCTTGAGCAGTGCGATTGCCTCGGTATAGCTCAGCCGGGGAAAGGGAGGGGTGATTTTGGTCAACGGTTCGATGTCCCTCTCCAGGATCTCCAGGTCGCTTCGCCTGTTGGCGAGCACCTGATCCACGATCGTGCAGATGAACGCCTCTGCCAGGTTGCAGATCTCCTCCAGGTCCGCATAGGCTACCTCCGGCTCGATCATCCAGAATTCGGTGAGGTGCCTCCTGGTCTTCGACTTTTCCGCCCTGAAGGTGGGGCCGAAGCAGTATACCTTGCCGAAGGCCATGGCCCCCGCCTCCATGTAAAGCTGGCCGCTCTGGGTGAGGTATGCCGTATCCCCGAAGTAGTCCGTGGCAAAGAGGGTGGTCGTCCCTTCACACGCGGAGGGGGTGAAGATGGGTGCGTCGAGAAGGGTGAAATCGCGTTCGTCGAAGAATCTCCTGCACGCCTTGATGATCTCGTGACGTATGCGCATGATGGCATGCTGGCGGCTCGACCGCAGCCAGAGGTGACGATGCTCCATCAGGAATCCCACACCGTGCTCCTTGGGGGAAATGGGGAAATCCTCCACGAACTGGTGTACCTCCAGCCCGGTTACGCCCAATTCGAAACCGAGGGGGGAACGTTTGTCCCTTCTCACCTGGCCGGTCACGGTAAGGGAGGATTCCTGACCAGCCCTGTCGGCGAGCTCGAACACGCCTTCAGGCACCTCGGGCTTGAACACCACGCACTGGATGGTCCCTGTGCCGTCCCGTACCTGGAGAAAGATGAGCTTCCCGCTGCTGCGCTTATTGTAGAGCCATCCCCTGAGGGTTACGGATTTTCCTTCATAGCGTGCGATCTGCTGGATATATGTGCACGGCGGTGTGGGGCATGAAGAAGGTTCTTTCTTCTCGTTGCATGGTTTCCGTTCATCGTCCATGACAGGCTCCTCCGTTTAGGTAGCATGATTGCGGATACTCACATGAAACATGCGCTGGTCAGGTCCGCCTCCATTGTATCAACTCGTTCCGGCGCTATCAACTTTACGCGGGATTCCATGGACCCGTATCGGTCAGTGCCCTGAAGGCTTGCTATGACCTATCCGGATGGCGTATTCAAGGTTGACTTACCATCGCCATAGGTGTAAATTTATTCAATAGAATGCAGTTTTTTTTATATGACGGTGCATCATTGGTCGTGCTCTCCTTGAAGGGTATCCAACACAACACGATACTGCAGGGGACCGAATCGCTCTATGCCGCCGAGCTTGCCGTTATGTCCGCAGAGAGGGTCCTCATAACGCCCCCCGCAGGCATGTTTCCATTGAACAGCGTGTAACGCTTGATGCGGTCATAGGGCTTATGCGATCGATTGCCGCATGCGCTTCGGGTGTAAATCGGGTGTGGATGTGGTATTCGATATAAGGGGAGCGACAAGGGAGCCGGTAGTGGAGGAACAGTGCATGATGCCTCTGAAGACTGATCTCGAGAGAAAAAACAGGACAATCATGGTGGTGGACGACAACCGGGACATGCTCCACCTGTTTACCAAGATCCTGGCGTCACATGGATACAGCGTGATTGCCGCGGAGAGCGGCAACGAGGCACTCGGTATGGCCTACAAAAATCCCCCTGACCTCATCCTGCTTGACCTTGCCATGCCCAGAATGGATGGCTATGCCGTATGCAGGAAATTAAAGGAATCGAATAAGACCGGCATGATTCCCGTGATCATGGTGACATGCAGGAGCACCATGAAGGACAAGATCCAGGGTCTGGAGACCGGTGCGGACGACTATATTACCAAGCCGATACACTATGTCGAGCTGCTGGCCAGGGTCGAATCGCTCATGAAGATCAAGGAGCTCCATGAAAGGCTCATCGAGACCCAGAAATTGGAGATGCTTGCCCAGATAGCGGTGAGCGTCAACCATGAGATCAATAATCCCCTGTGCGCCATCACGGCGAATGCGGAGATGCTCCGCATGACCCTGGAGGACCCGGATGAGGCGGCCCTCCAGAAGATCACCACCATCCTCAAGGAGGTGGAGCGCATCAAGCAGGTGGTCAATAAGCTTTCCCGCGCCACCAGGGTGATCAGCATGGACTACATTTCGGGCATCAAGATGATCGACCTGGACAAGTCCGCCCAAGGCGTTGCGAAATCCAAGACGGAGAATGCATATTGACAAAGGGGAAAGTTTTTACTAATATGTATAATTTAATTATTAGGAATACTCGATTTTATTTAAATATATTAAATATTAAGTCCCAAAATATATACTACCTAATAACTGCTCACCACCCTGTGGGAAATAGGGCATCATCCTTCCCGCGTGATATTGAGCAATTACACTACTGGGAATACGGCAGGCACAGCGGGACATGCTCAACAGTGTCTGACGGAAATGAAACGTCAAAAATGCACAGGGACATAGGGAATACACGACAGGGATGTTTGATGCACTCTCAGGCAGACTCCAGGAGATTTTAAGGAAACTCCGGGGACAGGGTAAACTCACCGAGAGCAATATCGCCGACGCACTCAGGGAGGTCCGCCTCGCCCTCCTGGAGGCCGATGTGAACTACCGGGTGGTGAAGGCCCTCATCGAGAGGATCAGGGAGAAGGCGGTCGGCGAGCAGGTGCTCAAGAGCCTCACCCCGGGTCAGCAGGTGATCAAGATCGTCCATCAGGAACTGACCGCGTTGATGGGAGGTCACCAGAGCAGCCTCACCATGCCCCCCAATCCGCCCATGGTCATTATGATGGTGGGGCTGAATGGATCGGGCAAGACGACCACTGCGGGAAAGCTTGCCCGGATGTTCAAGAAGGAGGGGCATACCCCGCTTCTGGTCGCAGCCGATGTCCAGAGGCCGGCTGCGCGGGAGCAACTGAAGTTCCTGTGTGACACCCTGTCCGTGGATTGTTTTGTGGACCAGGAGGCAACGAGCGCGGAGAAGGTGTGCAGGGAGGCGTACCGGCACTCCTCTAAAAACGGGTTCACCCCGGTGATCATCGATACCGCGGGACGCCTTCATGTGGATGACGATCTCATGGATGAGCTGGTGAGGATCAAAAAGACGGTGCTCCCCCATGAGGTCATCCTGGTGGCGGATGCCATGACCGGCCAGGATGCGGTGACCATGGCCCAGGAGTTCGATCAGAGGGTCGGGGTCGACAGCGTGATCCTCACCAAGATGGACGGCGATGCCCGGGGCGGTGCGGCCCTTTCCATACGCGAGGTCACCGGAAAACCCATTACCTTTATCGGGACCGGGGAAAAGCTGGACCTGTTGGAACCCTTTTTCCCCGACCGTATGGCCTCCCGGATACTGGGTATGGGAGACGTGCTCACCCTCATCGACAAGGCACAGGAGGCATACTCCCAGGAGGAGGCCCTGGCCCTGGAGGAGAAGCTCCAACGGGACGCATACACGCTCGAGGATTTCCGGCAGCAACTCAGGCAGATCAAGTCGATGGGGCCATTGGATCAGCTCGTCAAGATGATCCCGGGTGCAAAGAAGATGGGGTTAGAGGGAATGGATATGGATGAATCAAGGTTTGTTCACCTGGAGGCGATCATCGACTCAATGACCCCGCAGGAGAGGCGTAATTACCAGATCATAAATGCCGGCAGGAAGAGGAGAATTGCATTAGGGAGTGGCACCTCCGTCCAGGAGGTGAGCCGTCTCCTCAACCAGTTCCATTTGATGAGGAAGAACATCAAGAAGATGAGGAGGATGGGACTTGGATGGGGAGGAGGAGTTATGGGTAAAGGTATGCACATGTTTAAAAGGAGGTGAGAACTGTTTGCCTGTCAGAATGAGATTGACCCGTTTGGGTACCAACAAGAGACCGTTTTATCGGATTATTGTCGTTAAGTCCGAAGGGAAGAGGGACGGTAAGTACATTGAACAGGTTGGCTATTATGACCCGCTCAAGGATCCTGCCGAGATAAAGGTGGACCTGGAAAAGGCGAAATCGTGGCTTGAAAAGGGAGTCATCCCCTCGGAAACGGTGAGGAATCTCCTTCAAAAAGCCGGATTGGCGGTCTCTGCATCCCAGTGATGTGACCAGGTTGAAGATTCCGATTCCTTCTATGCGTATCATAAACCAGTTAGGAGGAGTGGTGGGTATGAGAGAACTAATTGAACTCATTGCAAAGGCGCTTGTGGATTATCCCGATGAGGTTGCGGTGGCCGAGGTTGATGGGGAACGGACCACGGTGTTGGAATTGCGGGTAGCCAAATCGGATTTGGGAAAGGTGATCGGCAAACAAGGGCAAACAGCGCGGGCCATGCGAACCATTTTGAGCGCTGCCGCAACGAAGATAGGGAAGAGGGCGGTCCTGGAAATCCTCGAATAGGAAGCCTTTTTATTTCAGCAGCGGAGCATATCCCCGGAGAATACTCGCAGAGTGGGGATAGGGTGAGATGTCCTGGAAGGGTTTTATTGGTGGGGATATCCCTGTCAATTGCACCGAATGAGACGAAGGTGCGCGCCATACGAATACATGAGGCATGGACCGGATGACGTGATGCGGGAGGCTGTGGAGCTTATAGCCATCGGTCGCGTGGTGAGACCTCATGGGATCGACGGAACATTGAAGGTCGTTCCCGTAACCGATTTCCCCCAGCATTTTGAATGCATCGAGGAGGTGTTTCTGGTCAAGGACCGCACCGCACGGACCACCGTGCGGGGGGCGCGGTTTCACCAGGGACATGTCCTTCTCAAGGTGGACCTCTGCCGCAGCCGGACTGATGCGGAGGCATGGATAGGTGCCGAGGTGGCAATCAGTGAAAGGGACCTGTGGCCTCTTGAGGAGGGGGCATACTATCATTTTCAGATTGAAGGGCTGGAAGTTTTCACCGATGAAGGGAAATTGCTGGGCAGGGTGAGCGGCATCATAAAAACCGGAAGCAACGATGTCTATGTGGTTCGAGAGGGAGCAAGGGAATGCCTCATTCCTGCGATACAGGAGGTCATCCGGTCTATCGACCTGAAAAAGGGGAGGATCATTGTTCACCTCCTGGAGGGTTTGGTTGACTGAGCCATGAGATTCGATATCGTGACGATTTTCCCCGATCTTTTTCCCTCTTTTCTATCATATGGGATCATGAAGAGGGCACGGGAGAAGGGGCTGGTCAGCGTCCAGGTCCATGACCTGCGGGAATACACCACGGATCGTCACCGGAGTGTCGACGACGTACCCTATGGGGGCGGCGTCGGGATGGTCATGAAGGTGGAGCCGATTCACCGGGCGGTAACCGCTCTCTGCCGCAACGTGACCTCTGTGAAACGGGTCCTCCTTTCCCCCCGGGGAAGGGTGCTCGATCAGTGCATGGCGCGCTGTCTGGCCTCCGAAGAGGCCATATTGCTTCTGTGCGGCAGGTACGAGGGGGTTGATGAACGGGTGAGGGAGCACCTGGTGGACGAGGAGATATCCATCGGGGATTACGTGCTGATGGGAGGAGAAATACCGGCAATGGTGCTCATGGAGGCGGTGGTCAGGCTTATCCCTGATGTCCTGGGCAGCAGGGAGTCCCTGGACGAGGAATCCTTCAGCCGGAGATTGCTGGAGTATCCTCATTATACGAGGCCGTCGAACTACCAGGGCTGGCAGGTGCCCGAGACACTCCTGTCCGGTAACCATGAGCATATCCGCGAATGGCGATGGAGACAATCCCTGGTGAAAACAGCCCGGGGAAGGCCCGACCTGATCGATTGGAACGGTCTCTCGCCCCGTGAACGCGAGTGGCTGGTCAATGAAGGGGTGTGCATTCCGGAGCCGCCGCTGGAAGGCAAAACAGGGGAGGGTTATGATTGAGGGTATACTGCGGCCTGATTCACTACCCTGTTTACAACAAGAACAAGGAGGTTATTGCAACATCCATAACCACGTCGAACATCCATGACATTGCCAGGACCGCAAGGACGTTCTGCCTGAAGGCGTTCTTTATCATAACCCCGGTGTCCAGGCAGCAGGCACTGATCCGAACCATTATCCGCCACTGGAAAAGCGGATACGGTGCCACCTACAATCCGACCCGGGGCATTGCCCTCGACGTTATCCGGATATGCCCGTCACTTGATGAATGCCTGAAGGGGATCGAGGAGGAGGACGGGGAGCGGCCGCGCATCGTGGTAACCTGTGCGCGTCCCGCCCCGGAGGTGACCGGATTCGAACATCTCAGGCAGAGGATGTCGACCGGCTCGGATGCCTGGCTGATCCTCTTCGGGACCGGCTGGGGACTGACCCGGGAGGTACTCGACATGGCGGACGTGGTCGTTGAGCCCATCCGCGGGCCGGGTGATTACAATCACCTGTCGGTGCGGGCTGCCGTGGCCATCACCCTGGACCGGCTTTTGGGGGTCCGTGTGGCATCGGTGGGGTAGGGGGACAACGGAGGAATACGGAACAAGCGCAACCAATGAATGACCTTAATGCAGGGAGGAGTTCAGCCATGGACTTATTGGAGGCAGTTGAACAGGATCAGATGAAGACGGAGATCCCCGATTTCAAGCCCGGAGATACCGTGAAGGTGCACGTAAAGCTGATTGAAGGTGAAAGACGGAGGATCCAGGTGTTTGAAGGCGTGGTGATCAGCCTGCGCAAGGGGAAGGCGCGGAGCACGTTCACCGTGCGGAAGATATCCTATGGGGTCGGCGTGGAGAGGATTTTCCCCCTTCACTCAAAAAATATCGAAAAGATCGAGGTCGTCCGGCGCGGACGGGTGCGCAGGGCAAAGCTCTTCTACCTCAGGGGCCGGGTGGGCAAAAAGGCGCGGATCAAGGAATTGAGCAGAACAACCTGAGGGTGATGCAGCATATCCGCAACCATCATGTGAAAGGGCGCATACTCGATGGATATTCCCACAATCTCACAACGTTTGTTCGCATTCGAACGAAGTCTGGTTACCCCTGGAACAGGATTGATTGCCGGCATCGACGAGGCGGGACGTGGCCCTCTCGCCGGGCCCGTGGTGGCCGCTGCAGTGATACTCCCTTTGCATACCCCGATCGAAGGGGTGTTTGATTCCAAGGCCCTTAGCCCCCTCGAGCGGGAACGGATTTTTGTGGAGATCGTGAAGCGGGCCCTCGATATCGGGGTAGGCATGGCGGACCGGGAATGTATTGACCGCGAGAATATCCTCCAGGCAACGATTCTTGCCATGCGCCAGGCATTGGAAAGGCTTCTGGTTCGGCCTGAATACATTCTCATCGACGCCCTGACCATTCCCGGTCTCCATGACATCCCCCAACAGGGTATCATCAAAGGGGACCAGCGGTGCTATTCCATCGCAGCGGCCTCGATAGTGGCAAAGGTCCTGCGGGATCGAATGATGCACCGGTATCACCACAGATACCCCGACTACAACTTTGCCGGCAACAAGGGATACGGGACCAGGGAGCACATCGAGACCCTCGTCAGGATAGGGCCTTGTCCCCTTCATCGCCGCACGTTCAGGAAGGTGAAGGAACTGTGCCGGGAAACAACGCCTCCTTAGGAAAAATGGGCGAGCAACTGGCGCTCGCCCATTTGATCGCCTTGGGATACACCATTGAAGACAGGAACTACCGGTGCCCCTTCGGGGAAGTCGACATTATTGCCCGGGATAAGGAAATTTTGGTCTTTGTCGAGGTCAAAACCCGGATCAGCGGGCGCTTCGGGTCACCCCAGGAGGCCGTCGACCTTCGCAAACAGCGGCGCCTCTCCCGCATTGCCTTGCACTATTTGGCATGTGCACATACCAGGGGGAATCAGGATGCCTGCCGCTTTGACGTGGTCAGCGTGATGCGGACCCACGGCGAGGAATGGTCCATTGAGGTGATCAAGGACGCCTTTTCCCTCCTTTGAAAACCGCGTTTTTTGGAAGGCCGCAGAGACGATAGGAAATTTATTTCCGTTTTCATGGAAAGGCATTCAGCACAGCGAATATGCATTTTCCTTCACTATCCTTCCCTGTGCAAGACTCGTTTTTGCTGTATTGACGGGTATTTCGAGGGAGGGTGTGCGGATGACGGTAATTTGACATCATATCTGCAATTCAATAGAATGAACGTAATTTTTTTGCTGAAAAAACAAGATCATTCCAATGCCTTTGCCTTAACGGCCCGTACATCGGCTCGATTCCGTAAGGCCCCTCCTGAGGTCTCATCTATGTTGGTGAAGGGGCTGGGAGGAATACTTCTTGCATCCGTTTCTCAGGAATACTTCGGGAGGAGAAGGCAAGGCAGGATGCTCGGATTTTTCAAAGTTGTCCTGATTTAACTCAAGAAGAGGAGAGAGGAGCAATGAAATCCACCATCAAGGGATATCATCTCATTCTGATCGCCGTAATCACCGCAATCCTCACCCTTGCCCCCCGAGCCTGGGCCGAATGGGAGCAGTTCGATCCCAATAGAACCGAAAATTTCCCTTCCTCCCGCATCGTCAGCCTGGCAGCGGACCCCAACAGGGTGTGGGTCGCAACCGACGAGGGGCTGGTGGATATGCTCCTGGAGGATCCGAACGAAGAATGGACGGATCATAGCCTGATTGATTCCTCATATACCCCCATTACCGCCATGAACATAGACCAGGATGCGCTCCTTTGGCTCGGGACCCCTCTGGGGTTGGTCTCATATGATCCTGACAATCTCCTCGATCCGAACAATCCCAGGGTATACACTGAAATTAATCTTTTCGACCCCAATGAAATCGTTGACATCGAGGCGGATGCCAATTACGTATGGATCGCAAGAACGGCCAATTTGGACGACAATGACGGTCTCCACAGCTTTAACAAATCGACACATAACTTTACGCTTTACAGACACGATACATCATTATTTGACTCCATCTCCTGCCGGGGGGTTGCCTCGGCTGATGATGATGATGTATGGGCGCTCCCATTACTCTTCGGCGTCTACCGCTACACGGTCAGCGGCAATACATGGGATTATTTCCTCCCATCCGGATGGTCGACACTCGTCTTCGACAGCATCGAGATGGGGAACGCCAATGACCTGTGGTTGGGCAGTGGCAATTCCGGCCTGTGGCGATTTCAGCCTGATCCGAACGTATGGGCACACTGGGCGGCATCCGAGTATGGTCTTCCCTCTGACAGCATCATGGCGCTCGGCGTCTACGATGATGCAAACCGGGTCATTGTGGTCACCAATGAGGGGATTGCTCGCTATGACCTCGATCTCGACCTGTGGCAGCCCATCGGTCCCCCTGCCGACGTTGACCTGGAAGACCAGGTGATCACCCATGTCCTGGTGGACACCGTGGACTCCTCGAACCACCAGGTTTGGTTCGGCACCCAGAATGGGGGGCTCTACCGGTGGAAGGAGGGTGCGCTCATCTGGACGAGCCCGGCGAACGGGAGCGTGGAGGTGTCCCTGGATACCAACAGCATCGAGGTGGTGTTCAACGAGCGTATCGACGACAGCACCATCGATCTGGGCGGAGCCGGAAGCAGCCTGACCTTCGAGATGCTCGACGAGAATCTCGTCCTTATCAACGATCCCAACATATACGACCCGAATGACTTCACCTGGCACTTCCGTGATCCCAATAATAACACCCATCTCATCATCGAGCCGAAGGAGGCGGGGTACCAGCTCCATCCCAACACCTACTACCGTTTCAAGTTTACCTCGGCCATCCTGGATCAATCCGCTTCACCAATCCTGAACGTCGACAAGGAGCTGCAGTTCAAGACCCTCGTCCCGCCGGAGGTGACTGATACCGATCCCAATAATAACGAGACCGGCGTGGCCCTGGATGCCACGATCACCATCACGTTCAACAAGCTGATGGATCATGCCAGCTTTTTCTTGGGTTATCCGTCGAATACGCGACTTCAGCGTTTCGTAGACCCCGTGCAATACCCCGTGCATAACATCTACGGGGACGAGGCCAGCTTTGTTGATGCGAACAACCAGAGCATCCTTACCATAGACGTGACCGGAGGATTCTTCCCTGGGAGCGAGTACACCCTGAGAATCATCAAGGATGTGACCGACCTCTCCGGGAACCCCCTCAGCGAGGACCTTGTCCTGACCTTCACCACCGTTCCCGCGCCCGAGGTCACGAGCCTCGAACCTGCCGATGGCGCGGAGAATGTTTCGTGGGATACGAACATTGTGGTCAGCTTCAGCGAATCAATGGACACGGGCTCGGTGCAGGACCACTTCAGCATCTCGCCCGGGGTGACCACCGGCACCTTCGCTTGGTTTGACGCAAACACACGGGTGTCCTTTCAGCCTTCGGCACCCCTTGACTATGCGACCACCTATCAGGTCACCATCGATGCGAATGCGGTCGATGAAAACGGGATTCCCCTGGGGGCCGACTACACCTGGTCATTTACCACCCTTGCCGATCCCGATGACGTTTCCGTGGTTTCAGCGTTTCCTGATCCGAACGAGACCGCCGCATCCATCTATACGGAGGTCCGGGTGCTCTTCACCCAGGCGATGAACACCGCGAGCGTGGAGGGTGCCTTCAGCCTGCTCGACGAAAGCCTCGCCAGCGTCCCGGGGGCCTTTACCTGGAGCGCCGATTCGAAGGAGTTTCACTTCGCCCCGACAAATCCCCTGGAGGACGGCGGGACCTACACGGCCGCCGTAACAACTGCCGCCCGGTCGGTATCGTTAGGACACCTCGATCCGAACGTGGAGTGGGCCTTCACCTGCGTGCTCCCCACCGCGTATCCGGTTGATCCGAACCAGGCATGGCCTGCCGTTGCCATCGATCCCAATGGTATCACGATTGATCCCAACGACATCGGGTTCTCCGCTATGGGCATCAGCCCTGCGGACGGGAGCCTCTGGACCGGACTCGCCTCCATCGATCCCAACACCGGGATCTGGACGGGGCTCGGGCTGTATCACTACGATGGAATCGAGTGGACGCACTATACTGCATCCGATCCCAACTGCGGGCTGACCAGCGATGCGGTCACCGACATCGCCTTTGACAGCATGGGGAACGTGTGGGTGGCAACGGAGCCGGATCCCAACAATACCGGCGGCGGGATAGCCCGGTTCGACGGCGAGGAGTGGTCGCTCTATTCCCCTGGTATCGATCCCAACCAGTTCTATATCGTGAACAGGGCGGGACTGACCCCTGAGGCCATCCAACTGTTTTTCAGGGTCAATGCCGTCGATGTGTATCCCGCAGGCACCGGGGACCTGATCTGGATCGCCACCACCGGAGGGATCGGTGTGGGACAATACGATCCCAACATAGGGGCGGATGGGGATTGGAAGTGGACCGCCAAGGCTGATCCCCAGACACTGCACGTGCTCGCCGTGGACCCGGTCACCGGCACCATCTGGCTGGAGAGCGGAAACCCGATCTGGGACCCGGACGACCCTTGCAATTACATTGCCGGGATCGATGCACTGAAATTCGCCGACTACCTGGATGAGTGGCCCGAGGTGTGGGACCCCAACATATGGGCATGGAACCCGAACGGGGGGCTGCCCAAGGTCAGGATGCTCGGTCAGGTGCGCCCCTTCCTGAGGGGCATGACTGCGGATGGAAACCGCAACCTCTGGCTTGCCGCTTACGACGGGCTCTACGCCATAAACATAGACAACCTGCTCCTGGGGGTATGCGATTTTGCAGCGTATGACTACACCGATACCGCCGGCGGGCTTCTGTACGATTCCATTTACGGGGTGACGGTGAGCCCCGATGATCCGAACACGCTCTGGGTGATCACCTCGGCCGATCCGAACCAGGGGGCGGGCATCAGCAGCTATGATGTCACCGCGCCCGTCGGCTCTCCCGAGAGCTGGGCCCGGTACACCTTTGAGGGTGATGATGTGTTCGCCGCCTACCCGATCAAAAACGGCGGCGTCATGGCGGGGACCGGCGAGGGGCTTTTGATTGTCGGCGACGACGGCAGCCCGTCGGTTGCCACCTCCTATCCCTCCGATCCCAACACGAATATACCGGTCGGGGGACCGTACTGGGTGCAATTTTCCGAATTGATGGATACCGATACCGCTGAGGATGCCTTCTCCCTAAGGGATGTACACTCCATTGCGGTTACAGGGTCATTTGCGTGGGAGAGCGCACGACTCGTATTCACCCCGAGCAGCAGCCTGGTTTCCAGCAGTGTCTATACCATGAGGGTGGATCCCAATGCCGCCGATCTTTCCGGCAACCTGCTTGGCCAAGCCTATCAGGTGAGCTTCAGGACCTCCTCCGGGTGGATTGCGTCCACCAGCCCCTACCAGGGGGAGCACGGGGTCGGTATTGCGGCGCAGGTGGTCATAAACTTTGACCGGGCCATGGATCCGAACAGCGTTCAGAACGCCTTCTGCCTCAAGATAGACCCAAGTTATGGAGCGCATTCCTGTATTGATGGCTCCTTCACCTGGGACCAGAATAACACGGTCCTCACCTTTAATCCCGACGAGGACCTGGACCAGGGGACCCTTTACCTGATGACCATTGATGATACCGCCACCGATGATGGCGGGACACCGTTGCCGGAGATGTTCACCCTGCAGTTTACCACGGCCTTCGCCACCAGGGTGCTCAGGTTTTCTGAGGTGGAATGTTTCATACAGAGCGTTGAGGAGAAAGACGCCGGTATTGTTGAAAGGATGCGGAATCTGTTCCGTTTTATTGTCACTCGTGCGACAGGCTCGGAACCGTAAAGAGATCTCGCCATGACGGGATTGATTGACGGTCGCATGATTTAACCTGCAACACAGAGGTACTCTATGATGCGCAGTCCAACACGGGATCGCAGCAGGGTCCTGATAATGATCGTATGCCTTGTGGTCGTGATCACCTGCATGTGCACCTGCGGCTATGCCGCGGAGATCGACGTCCTTCCGGGGAATGTATATGAGTTTCCGCAGGACCCGAACCGCAGGACCAATAACAAACCCAATACGAGGATTGCCTCGAACGGCGAGGGATATCTCTGCGTATGGCAGGAGCATGACGGCGGGGCCAGGGATGTCTATGCACGGCGGCTTGACCAGGAGGGTGTCGTTCAGGGAGATCCCGTGATTGTCGGCTCCGTTGCCGGAAATCAAAGAAACCCGGATGTCGGCTCCGACGGCGAGCGCTACCTCGTCGTATGGGCGGACGGCAGGAATGAGGATCCGAACAACAATGTGGGTCTGGATATCTACGGCGCTATTATCAGTGACCAGGGGACCGTGGTGGATGAGATTGCCATCGCAACGGGCTCGGGGAGCCAGAACTTTCCCAAGGTAAAATGGCACGGCGATCACTATCTGGTCGTGTGGGAGGATTGGACGGGGCATGACGCCGAGAAGGGCAAGGTCGCCCTGTACGGCACAAGACTGGATGCGGGCGGCGCCTTCATCGACGAGGATTCCGTGGAGATCACCACGGACATGGCGTACAACAAAAAGGGGATCAGGCCCTGCTTCGATATCGCCTCGATCGAGGACCCCAACGGGGTGTCCTGGATCGTTGCCTGGAGCGGGAGTGTGCAGGATCCCTCCGAATACGGCCTGGATATCCTGGCTCGCTTCCTCCAGGTGGACCCCAACGACACGCTTGCGTTGTCCCCCCTTCTTGCCCAGATTCCCATCTCCGGCCTGGATCAATACAACCCATCGGTGGAAGGGCTGGAGGGCCAGTTTCTGGTTGTCTGGGAGCAATGGGCGGACGACGAGGGGACCGATACGGATGTCTTGGGTATCATGCTCAATATGCAAGGGGGGGTCGCCGGGGGGCTCATCAATATCGGCTCTGCCCCCAAAAAACAGCGCTACCCCGAGCTGGCGACCAATGGGAGTGGCTTTCTCGCCGTGTGGCTGGATCAGCGGGAATCCACCTCCGAACAATCAGTTGAGCACATCTACGGGATCCGTATCTCACCCGAAGGGTTCCTCCTCCAGGATGACCCCGCATCATTCGGCGGCACACGCCTCAGCGAGGATGCAAACCAGGTCATCTGGCTGACCGACGTTGCCACCCCCGGGGGAGATGATGACCGCTATTTCTGCTTTTGGTCGGCACGAAGCGACGATGTGTGGACCCTGCGGGGAAGGATGTACGATCCTCCCCCCCCGCCCTGGCTGGAATGGGCGGGGATCGACGACTACGAGGAAGACGGGGTCAATCCGGACCAGGCCGCCGGAGGGAGCGACTTCACCTTCAAGGTGAAATATTTCTCGGATCCGGAGATCAATGAAGGGCCCGACGTCGCCCAGGTATGGATCGACCTGGACGGCAGCGGGAGCTTCGGGAGTGACGAGCGTTTCGATATGTCCGCAGAGGGCTCGGGCGATTTTACGCTCGGCAGGGTATACACACTCCAGAAAAAGATCCTCTATGACGGGGAGGGGACCCTCGGCTACCGCTTCTTTTTTGCCGATGCCTATAACGTGGCCACCGGCGATCCGGCGGAGGGTGATACCTTCGAGGTGGATCTGGTGGGGAAGCGGCCATTCCTGGACTGGACCGAAGAGGTGGGCTTCACCGCTGACGGCGCGAGACCCGACGGAATCCGGTGGGGGGAGAGCGCCTCCTTTGAATTCCGCGTCCTGTACCAGGATGAAAATAATGATGCACCGCCGACCACGAGGCTGTGGGTGGACCGGAATGCGGATGGATACTACGATCCGAACCACGAGGTCTGGGACATGACGGCGAGCGGGTCCGACTATAAGAATGGTGAGATCTTCACCACGACGATCACCCTGGAATCGGGCGTAGTAACCACCATGCCCTACCGGTTTGAATTCGATGACGGGAAAAACCGTTCAACCGGGGAGCCCAGGTCCGGAAGCTATCTCAGCTTCAATCCCCTGGGTGAAACCGCCGCCTGCCTGAACACCCATCAACAGCTCTTTCCTGCCGTCACCGTCACCCTTGACGGGTACCAGGTATTCTGGCAGGACAGCCGGGATTGGGAGCTTGACGCCAATGACACCCTGATCGTGCGAAGCCATGTCTTCATGGAGCTGCTCGACGGGAATATGCGAGTGATGGATGCCGCAGGCGAGCCGGGCCAGACAAAACTGGATACGGGAGACACGGGAGCCTTCAAGCCTTCCGCCATCCACAGCAAGGCAACGGGCACAACCCTGGTGATCTGGGAGGACCTGAGAAACGGCGCCACGATAAAACCTCCGGAGGATGCCGGAAACGACTTCAAGCCCGAATCCATATACGAGGGGCTGGACATATATGGGATATTCCTGGATGGGGACGGAACAGCCTTAACCGACACGACCGCTGCCAATGAGGCGGGGGAATTCATCATCGCCGATGCAAGCGACATTTCAGATCCGAATATCGGCCGGAATGTGCTGAATCCCGCCATGGCCATGGGGGAGAACGGTCAGTACCTGGTTGCGTGGGAGGATGAGTCCAGGATAAACAGGCAGCGGAAGACCGATATCTATGCACGTTTCGTGGAACATCCCGCAGGCGCCTCCGGGGAGATATTCTCCCTGAAGATCAACAACTGGGTGGCACAGGGAGGGGACGTAGGGGACGAGCACCAGCTCCTGCCGAGGGTTGCCTGGAACGGCGAATACTACATGGTGGTATGGCAGGACATTGCCGATGCCTCTCCCAGCGTGGGTTATAATCACAGCCGGGTCTACGGCATGCGGATCTCTCCCGGGGGGAATTTGCATCCGGAGGAGGTGGGATTCAATCTGTTCGACGAGGACTTCAGAAGTGATCCGAACCAGAATCGGAATCAGCTCCTCCCTGACATTGCCTCGGACGGCAATGATTTCCTCGTGGTGTGGCAGGACGACCGTTTCGTGGACACCGACCGCGGATATGACATCTACGGCATGAGGATCAACAGCAACGGCGAGGCCCTCGACCTGCCCTTCAAGGAGGTCGGCATCTGCACCGCAGACGGCCACCAGGTGAGGCCCCGGGTTGCCTGGGATCCGCAGGGGAACCAGTACCTGATCTCATGGCTCGATATCCCCTTCGAGCTTGCCCCTGAGGATATGCTGGCGCACCGGTTGAGCGTTCCCTTCCCCAGGACCGGGAACGTCAGGGTGGTGAGGATGGACCCGAACGGCCGGCTCCTGGACGGTTCCCCCGGGTCGAACGAAAAATATGAGGGAACGCAGCCCGTGGGGGTTTCCCTGACCCAGGACCGTCCTGCGTTTACCTGCGATGCTGCCTCAGGCTGCGCCTTCATCTGGGAGGACATACGCAACAGCCGCTCCTATGACCTCTACACCACGTCCTTTCAGAAAACCCTGAACTGGGTGGACGACGATGATTACGGCGACAAGGGGGTGCACCCCGCATCCGCCTCGCCGGGGGAGACCTTTACCTTCAAGGTGCACTACCGGGACCGGCTGGACAACCCCCCTGCAAAGGCCCAGGTATGGATCGACCTCAACGACGACGGTGACTTCGATGAGGATGAGCAATTCGACATGGAGCCGGAGGACCCCAACGCCGCCATGGAAAACGGGATGATATATTCATATTCCAAGGAGATTGATTTTCCCGAGGACACTGACGGGGCGCTTGCATACCGGTTCTATTTCGAGGATGAGAATGGGGTTGAAGTCCCGGGCATCGGAAGCGGCATCAATTTCCTCACCCTGACGATAACCGAGGCCCCCCAGCTCGACTGGGCAGGGGGAACAGGCTTCACCACCGACGGTGTCGCGCCGAATCAGGGTGACAGCGGATCGGTCTTCACGTTTAAGGTAAAGTATACTGATCCTTCAAATCTTAAACCCGGAATTGCCCGTGTATGGATCGATCTGGATGATGACGGTGAGTATGATGATTATTTTGAAAAGTCTTCCATGAATGCAGAAGATCAATATGACTCGGATTACTCCGATGGCAAGATCTATTACCTGGATAAAAGGATCACCTATCAGGGGGATGGGGTTATCAAATATAAATTCGATTTTTATAATAACGCGGGAATCAAAGCAGAGGGCCCGCCCACATATGATAATACATATACTTTCACAGTTAACGAGGCCACTCTGGAACCCATGTGGCAAACACTCTATAAAAAGGATGGGCTCAATGGAAACATGATCTCATCCTTGGCCTTGGATTCGGATAACAACCTATGGGTTGGTTTCATCAGGGCAAGGGATACAAACGGTAACATAACAGATTCCCAAAGTGGTGGTATCGCCAAGTTTGACGGAAATGATTGGACCCCTTTCAGAGGGACACAATACCTGGCGAGTGATGATGTGCGGTCACTTGTAGTGACACCGGACGATGCCCTGTGGATATGGACCACTGCCGGTCCGATAGAATCCGACGGTCAAGATGATTGGACGCCTGTCGAAGACAAGGATCCAAACATGGTTTTCCAAGGGATGGCTGGAGATCTTCAGGGACGGGCATGGGTGGTAAAGATGTCTAAAAGGACCGAAGATTTTCCCGATTCCAATGTTATTCAGCAAGATGCCAATGTAAGGAGTAAGTTGATAAAATATGAATCAGGTAAGGACCCTGTGGCGTATTCTGCAACCACCTTTGGCGGCAACATTATTACGGCCTTGACAATCGATACAGATGGGAAGGTGTGGGTAGGGATTGTGGATTACTTATATACCGATCCTAATGACATCAAATATCCGGGAATCAAGATATTTAATCCCGATAATGCGGACGTAGAATTCATAAAAGATGTTTATCCAGGCTATCCAGGCGGAGACTATATCATGTTTATGGACAGGGATCAGGAAGGAGATATCTGGGTGGCGAGTTTTGATAGCTCCAATCGTAGCGCAGCGTTAGCACTGAGCCATTTTGACTATGGGCAGGAATCCTGGACTCACTATACCAGAGGAAAGAGTGGTGTTCAATTTGGAAGTAATTATATTAGCTCCTTGGATCGCAGGGGGGATGACTTATATCTGGGACATTATGGACAGTATGTTTTTTCGGGAGAATATGCTTATTCGGAACAGTATCAAGGTCCTGCCGTTGATCCAAACAACCCCGGTGGGGCAACCTATCACGATTTGAACAGTACGGCCTGGAGTCTTTTTAATAGTATAACAGCGCCTGTGAACGATTATTTTAAAGATATCTCTTCACTTGTGATTAATACCGATGATATTGTCTGGTTTGGCACGGCGAACGGCCTTGTGCGATATAACCCCAGAGGAAAGTATATCCCCGTGGGCCCCCAACCAAAGGAATATAATGGGCTCTTCGACCCGAACGAGGAGACCGGGTGCTTCATAACCCAGATAGAAGGCGGCAGGCAGGGAGGCGGCGGGGTGGTCATCCCCCTGGGTATGCTCTTCTGCCTGTTCCTGATGCTGATCGGATTTTTGTGCGCCCGGCCGCGCACATTGTACAAGGGCGGTCCCGGGACCAGCATGCCTGCGGAATCGAATGGTATACGCAAGGACTGCATGCATCAATGAGAGAGCATTGTATGTTGAAAAGGAGAAAAATGGACTGATGAGAAAAGATCACTTGCTTGTTCCGTCACTGATAGTGGCGGCGCTGTTCATCCTGGCGCTTCCCTCCCGTGGCCGTGCCCTTCCGCCCTCGCCGAGGCGCAACATCTCCTTCGAGACCAGGGGGGGATACTACGTGATGGATACCTCCAGGTTCGAGGAATCCGTATTCGGAAGAAAGTACGGGATCATAGGCGGATTGAAGGTGAACATGGAATTCCCCAAGCAATTCCTTCAGGTGGGGGTAGGCGCGGGGTATATGCGGGAACACGAGCCCTTCTACTACCTCTATAACGTCCCCCTGGAACTATCGGTGAACGCACGATTGAGGTTTTCACCCGATCAGTTCATCGTCCCCTACGTCGGTGGAGGGGTGGATTACAGCTATTTCAAACAGAGGGCAACCTACCTCGATCCCAATACGGATGAGATACTCGAGTCCGCACTGCACAATCATCGCTCGGGTTTCCATGCAAATGCAGGATTTCAGGTCCTGCTCAACCGTATCGCACCCGATGCCGCAGGGCGGTTCGATGAGAAGTTCGGGGTGAATGCCACCTACCTTACCTTCGAGGTGCGGTACGCCGACCTTACCAATTTTGATGCATTAAAGGAGGGAGAGACCGATCTGAGCGGCTGGTTTTACTATGTAGGGCTCTTGTTTGAATTCTGACCGGAGCCGCATGACCGACCATATCCTGTAGTGTCATAAAGACAGGTACAGTGTCGGCAGCCCCCGGTACAACGAACCATCGTTCTTTGCAGCAAGCCCTTTCACGAGGGCTTTATTTTTTGGCTGATGGACATACGAGGAAGTCACCACACCAGGCTCGCACAGGAAGTGACCTCGTACTAACCATGCACTTCTGGAACACCAGAAAGGGAGTCAGTTATGTCCAGTATGTCGATTTCAGTGACTGCAATCATGATGATCCTCGTCAGCGTCATGTCCCTTTGTTTTGTCCCGGCACCGGCGGCAAACGGCCTATGTGCCGTGTACGTGGACGCAAACTCTTACAGGTACCCGGACGGCAGCAAGGAAGCCCCCTTTCCCTGTATCTATCAGGCACTGGATAACGCCCCGGAGCACTGCACCATCCGCATCATGCCCGGTGAGTATGACGAGTCCGTCACTGTCGACACGCCCAACCTCTCCCTCAAGGGAGCCGATCCGGATGAGGACCCGATGGATACCGTCATCCATGGGACCGTGGAATGCAGCGGGGTGAAGGGATGCCTGCTGGAAGGGCTGACCATTGACGGCGCCGAAAGGGATGGGGTCCGGTGCATCGAGGCGGATGTCACCATCCGCCGCTGCATCATTATCCGGAACGGGTACGACGGCATCCACGTCGAGGGGGGGAGTGCCCGGATCGAACACTGCATCGTCTGGAATAACGGTCATATGGGGATCTATGCGGAACGTGGTTACCCGGGCATCCTCAACTCCATCGTTACCGCCAACCGGAAGGGCGGGGTCAGGGGGGCGGAGATCCGTTTCTCCATTATTCAGGACCATACCCAGCTCAATCCCCTGGACGGCTTCGGCCTCATCAATGCCGATCCCCTGTTCGTGAGTGCCGATCCGACAAAGGGCCCCCCCTTCGATTTCCGGCTCCAAAGCAGGACAGGGGATTTCGACGTGGACAGCCCTGCCGTCGACCGGGGGAGCGCCGACGGTGTGAGTCATGACCTGGTTACCGATATCGGGGTCTACCAGGATTTCGAGCGGACCGAACCGGTGATCAGCCCGCAGCGGATGCTCCTGGAGGAGACAGGGGAGGGCCGCTTTTCCGCCTTTGGGGGAACACCCCCTTACTCCTGGAAGAGTTCCGATCCCGAGGTGGCATCCATAGACCCCAACGGATCGGTGGTTGCGCTCAGACCGGGGTACACATGGATCAATGCTGTGGACAGCGGTGCTGTGGAGGGGAATCCCGCCCTCCTGGTGGTGAAGAGCCCGGCGGACGTCCTTTTCAGCATGGATGATCCCGACGCCACCTGGGACCTGAATCTCGATTATTGCATATTCGATGATCCCTTCCGATACCAGGTGGTGGCCTCCTATACCGATCCGATGGCAGCGGTGAGGTCCCGTATACTTCCCGTTCGGAACCGTGTGTTCTGCAGCGGAGACATCGACGGGTACAACGAGTATCCCTCCCTTGTCGACGGCCGGTTCTACTGACCGATGACCCGGATCGCCGAGGAGGGGATCCAGCCGATCTTCCCGTCGGTGAGTCGGATCTTCATCCACCCTTCGGCCTCGTCGTCCACCCTGCATTCGGCCCCTTCATGAAGGATGAAAAGAGGGGAGTGGTGAATGCCGTTCCCTGACCGCACCGTGGCCTCCTGGACGGTCACCACGCCCTGCCTGATGATCCCCTGCGCATATGCCTTGACGACCAGGGTGGCGCCGAAGACAAGGAAGAGGCACAGGCTGAGGATGCGCGCCCACCTGAGCAGTTCGTGGTGCCGGTACAGCAGGATGAGGGAAAGGGTCCACAGGAGGAGGTTGAACACCAGGAAGATGACGAGGATCTCCCTGATGCTCAGCCAGTAGTACCAGAAGAAGAACACCCGGGCAAAGGGGATACGCTCCCTGGTCTCGATCCTGTCCTTCCGCTGGTCAAGGACATACCGGAGATTGAATCTCAGGTCGCCGTCCCTGGGCATGAACCGCTCCGCATTACGGTAATACGCAAGTGCCGGACCGATCCTTCCCATCTTGGTAGAGCAATTGCCCAGGTTGTAGTAGATCGCTCCCGAATGAAACCCGCATCCGATGACCTCCTCGTAGAGAGATGCGGCATCCGCATACCGCTCATTTTCATATGCCTGGTTCGCCTGTAAAAAGTTCTGGGTGGCCTTTTCCCTCTGGGCGCGGGCTACGCAGGGGTGGAGGGCGAACAGCATCAGTGCGGCGAGTCCTGCTGACAGGGCATGGCAAAGGTGAATCCTCCCGGTCCGCTTCATGGCCGGCCCGCTTCCGTATATATATCGTTCCTGGTGATCATGTCCATCGTATGACTTGGTTAACGAACCTGTCAACATCGTTTAAAAGGGCCTCCCGTTCGTCGGGCCCCTGCCTGAGGGAGCCGAATGCCCCCTGCTCCAGGGTCCGGAGAAGGGTATTCAGGTGATCCCGCGCCTGGTCCGGCATCCGGGTGTTTTCCAGCTTCCGGTTGATCTCCTGGGTGGTGAGTGCCTGGGCGTCGATACCCAGGCGGTCGCCGAGGAACTGACGCACGGCGCGCAACGATTGAGTATAAAATGTCTGTGGATCCCTGTCCGCGGGGGACGGAATGCCCGTGCGGTTTCTCTTCCATTCCCGGTAGGCGTTCTTTCGACGGTAGGAGCCCTGATCCGCGGCCATGCGCCGTCTTTTTCTCTCCCATCCGAAGAGGGTGAAGTAGGCAAGGGGAGGGAGGATGATCATGAGGAGCAGGAGGGGATTTCCCCATGATACCGATTGATCGCGCAGGGAATCGAGAGAGGTCTTCACAGGGAGGATATCCCTGCCCAGGAGCCGTATCTCCTCCTTTTTTACGGTCGGGCTGCCACCCTCCACAAGATGGAGCCGCTCCTCCTCCGCCCCGGGATGGACCTTCAACATAAAGGATGGTGCGGATGCGGTGCGGTAGGCCCCGGTGTCCGGGTCGAGGAAGGGAATCCGCAGGGGAGGAAAACGGTATTCCCCCGGCGTTGTCGGCACCAGCGCCATCTTGAAGGTCTTTACGCCCGATATACCCTCGTCGTTTGCAGTAACATCGAGGGTGGGATTGTCTTCGTACACCTTGAATTCAGGAAGATCGGGGATCGAAGGCCCGGGGATGTCGTGAACGTTACCCTTGCCCATGACCTCAATGGTGAGGGTGGCCGAATCCCCTACCTTCAGCTCATTGGCGCTTACATGGGCGTTGACGCTGAATGAGCCCACCAGGTGGGTGGCAAGGCCGGGATCCTCGGCATGGGGCATCGGTTTGACGTGTAGCTGGGTCGGCTGCGTGGAGATGAACTCCGTTTTGATCTCGGTCCTGCCGAATCCCCCGAAGAACGGGTCATCGAAGAAGCTGTCCAGACGGGACCTTCCCCGCTTACGTGGGTACATGACCTGGCATTGCAACCTGGCAGGGGGAATGGCAAGCACGCCGGAGCGCTGGGGAAAAAGCGCGTACCGCAATTCGGTGATCGTGTAGTTCACACCGTCCACCACCTGCCGGTACTCCCGCTCCTTTCCCAGCCTTTCCATACGAAAGCCATTGAATTCGAGGGGCTCCAGGCTCGCACCCTGGATCTGGACACGGCGGAAAAGGCGCAGGGTATAGATGATCTGCTGGTTTACAAAAGGCTCCTGGTCATCCACCGCGGCGGTGGCAAAGAGCATCCTCTCGGGGGGGGAGGCATCGGGGGATTGCGCACGCGAGGAGACGGCGATGGTGAGGGGCTCGGTGTGGTGCGTCTCCCCCCCCACCCTGACCGGGATGGCGGGAATGGTTATGGTCCCCTCCTTGATGGGCACGATGGTATACGTGAAGTCGAGGCTGGAGCTGAAACGGCCGTTCACCACCTCGAACCGCGAGGACTGACCCCGGTAGTATGCGCTGTACGATTCCGATTTAGGGAAATCCGGTTCTGCGGCGTTGTCCGAACCCTGAACGGATATCACGACCCGCACCTGTTCGCCGAGCCGGACATTGTCCCTGTCCGCGCTGATGTCGACCCGGACATCGGCCCCCGCCCCCGTGACCTGCAGGCAGACAAGGGGGAGAAGCAGTACAATGATCAAGGTGATGGGTCGTGTCATATGCCCTTTTTTCATGCGGCTACCAGTCCTTTTCCGGTGCATGCGTTCCCATGCCGGGGACGGGTTGCTTGTCCGAGGGTGTGCCCCGTTCCTCATCAATCGATTGGAGCAACCTTTCCGCCTCCTTGGGATCGATCCGCATGCCGAAGGCAGGCCTTCCCTGTTCCCCGGTCTCCTCGCCCGGCGGTCGGGCCTCACCCTGCTGAAGGCCTGCCGGTCCATTCGGGTCCTGATGGGCCTGGGCCGCATGCCGGTCCCCAGCCCCTGATTCCTTTTTTTCCTTCCCCTCCGGGGTGCCCTTGTCGCGATCACCCTGTTCGGGTTTTCCCTTTCCGGAATCCTCGGGCCTTCCCTGTTCCCCGGCGCCCTTTGTATCCTCGCCTTTATCCTCGCCCTCTTCGTCCTTCTCCTGTCTTTCCTGTGCCTGTTGCTTGCGCCGTTGCATCTCCTTTTGGACGAATTCCATGTTATAGTGGGCATCACCATCATTGGGATCGAGTTCGATGGCCTTCCGGTACCAGGCCAGCGCATCCTCCATTTTGCCCATGCGAAAGGCGCAGTTTCCCAGATTATAGTACGCCCTTTCCCGCAGGTCGATGTCCGTGGTTCGAGCGGCTGCCGCCTCGTAATTTCTGGCCGCCTCCTCGTACTGATTCATCCGGTAGTAGGTGGCCCCGATATTGTAGTGGAGCACCGGATCGTCCGGGGAATCGATCTGGGCCTCCAGGTATGCGGAAAGCGCCTTATCGTATTGCCCGGCGGCAAAGAAACGCTCCGCCTCCTTCGGTTTTGACAGGGGAAGAATGCCTGCACTCAGGGAAGAGACCCACGGCGGGAGGAGCAGAAGGAATGCGCACAGGCATGCAATACGCGCGGCATTGCTCACCCTTTTTCGTTCCCTTCGGTATTCGGGCAGCAACTGCTCGATCACCAGGACAATGAGGGCAAGGAGCAAAAACCACTGGAACCGTTCCTCCCATACCCTTTTCTTGGTGCTGGCGAGCTCGGTCTGATCCATCATGCGCACCCCTTCCAGGTAGATCTTTTCCAGGTCCAGGTCCCCGGTGACCGAGCGGACATATCGCCCCCCGGTCTCCAGGGCGATTCCCTGGAGTGTGCCCTCGTCGAGCGTGCTGAGGATGAGATTGCCCTGCCGGTCCTTTTTGAATCCGGAACCATCGGCATTCGGTATGGGGGCGCCTCCCTCCCGTCCGATGCCGATCGGAAAGATCTTGATCCCCCGCTTCTTTGCCTCGGCGGCCGCTGCCAGCGGATCGCCCTCGTGGTCCTCGCCGTCGGTGATGAGTATGATCGCCTGCGATCCCTTCCGGGTCCGGTCGAAGGAGGCGATGCACTCCCTGATGGCATGCCCGATGGCGGTCCCCTGGACCGGGATGAGGTCCGTATCGATGTAGTCCAGAAACATTCCGAATGCATTGTAGTCGAGGGTCAGAGGGCACTGGACAAAGCTCGTCCCGGCAAAGGCGATCAGCCCTATCCGGTCACCTGCCAGCATTCCGAGCAGGTCCCTGATTTCCCGCTTTGCCCGCTCCAGCCTGTTCGGTTTGACGTCCGTGGCCAGCATGCTCTGAGAGCAATCCACCACCACCATGAGATCCACCCCGTGCCGCCGGACCTCCTCCCAATGAAATCCCCATCGCGGTCTCATCACGGCAAGGATGATACAGGCAATGCCCGCGAGGATCAACAGCGCCTTGAACCATTGCCGTGCCCGCCTGCGTCGGGGCATGATGTGCCCGGCGAGATGCCTTGTGCAGAAAAGCTCGATGAGACGCGCCTTCCGTGTGAAGGCATAGAGGTAGAAGAGGCTCATGATCGGGATGAGCCAGAAGAGGGATATCACCCACACGGATACGTTCGCAAACCTCATGATCGTTCTATCCTCATGTCCCTTGTGTGATTCATATCACATGCCTCGCATGCAATGCCTCATGCCGTCACGGTATCTTCCCGAACCTGGTCTGCGAGAGTACGACCTCTATCACCAGGATGAGGAGCGCAGGGATCAGAAACCACCAGAACAGCTCGTTGTACTCCATGTATTCCTTGACCTTTACCTCGGTCTTCTCGAGCCGATCGATCTGGTCGTAGACCTGTTCAAGGGCCTCGGCATCCTGCGCCCTGAAGTAGCGCCCCTCGGTGATCCGGGCGATCTCCTTCAGGGTATCCTCGTCGAGGTCAACCCGCTGGTACACATACTGTTTGCCAAAGAGGGGGTGGTCCACCAGGAAGGGGGCCTCACCCTCGGTGCCCGCCCCGATGGTATAGATCCGCACCCCGAATTCCTGCGCGACCATTGCCGCTGTCCGGGGATCGATCCTTCCTGCATTGTTTCTGCCGTCGGTCAGGAGGATCATCACCCGGGATTTCGCCTTTTCCAATGCCTTGAGCCGCTTTACCCCGATGGCGACGGCATCCCCTATGGCGGTTTTGTCCTCCCCTGCCATGCCGATGGTCACCCGGTCGAGAAAGCCGAGGAGCACGCCGTAGTCCAGGGTGAGGGGACACTGGGTAAACGCCTGCTCGCCGAAGACCACCATACCGATCCGGTCGCTCCCCCGGGCCTGGATGAATCCCCGCACCACCTCCTTGACCGCGGTCAACCGGTCGACCCGTGTGCCTTCCATGCTGAAATCGAGCGCCCTCATGCTTCCGGAGGTGTCGATGCACAGGAGGATATCGATCCCTTCACTCGTATATTCGGTCTGTTTGTTCCCCAGTTGGGGGCGTGCCATGGCGACGATGATCAACGCCAGGCACAGGCACCGCAGGCCGATCAGGCCGTGGCGGAGGTAGAGGGACCGGGAGGTTCTGAGTTGCATGAGGGAGCGTATGGAGGAGAAGCGGACCCGTGCATGGCCGAATCCCTTGATGTATGCATAGATCAGCATGGGTATGACGCACAGGAGGAGGAGCACCCACGGGTCCTGGAATCGTAACAGGCGATGCATCATGCACTCCCCCCGACCGGCTCCTGTTTCACGGCTGTTTCCAGGATGAACCTGCGGGTCTCTTCCCAGTCCTCGAGTGCCTTTTCCTTGTCGGGTGTATGCTGGGCAAACTTCACCAGGTCCTCACCCGAGGAGAGGACCCGGACGGTGTCCTTCTGCGGCCTGGTCAAGTCCATTGCCTCGATCCGGGGGATCAGCTCCTCGGTGGTGCTTTCCTGCGCAGGGAGTCCGAACCGCTTCTCCATGTATCCCCTGAGTATCCCGGAGAGCTCGAAGTAGAAGGAACGGTAGTCGTTCCGGTCAAGATGGTGCGATGCCTTGAGCCTTTCCAACTCCCGGAGCGCCACCTCATCGGGGCAGGGCGGGAGAACGGTCTCCTTTTTATGTCGTGAGCGCAGAAATCGACCCAACACGATCCCCCCGATGATGAGCGCACACACTGCAAGCCCTGTCAGGATGTACAGGAGCACGAGGGAGGTTCCCATGGGCTCGGGCGGTTTTATGTCGCGAATATCGGCGGACTCACTCTCGGATGCGGCGCCTGCAACCGCCTCGACAAAGATCCGGGATGCCCGGACCTCTTTACCGCCTCCGTTCGGGTCCTGATAGGCAACCACCGCAGGAGGGATGACGTAGGAGCCGGCAGCGTCCGCCTGAAGCGTGTACCACTTTTCCCACACCCGTTTCCCATCCTCCTCCAACGGCCCTTCAGCCCCCATGTCAATGATCCTGAGGCCGGTGATTTTTACGCCCATATCCGGAATGCGCGGGGTGATGCCGGCTGTCGCCCTCACGGTCAACGTATAGGTGACACTCTCCCCCACGGTGATGGTGGAGCGGTCGACTCCGGATTCCACCTCCACAGGCTGAAGCTGCACGGTCAACGGCCTTTTGTTACCTTTCTCCGCCGTGCCGCAGCCAAGTAAAACAAGGGCGCACCCAAGAAGAAGGAAAATGAGGCAGGCCTTCACCGCAAAGGCCATGGCGGCGTTGGGGATGGCATATCTTTTACCAAAGGATTTCATGCTCGTATTACCGTCTCTTTTCCCGCACACGGAAAAGCTTGAGTATGGGATTGATATAGAAGTCGTCCGATTCGCCGATCATAATATCAACGTGGTCGATTCCCATGGAGCGGAAGAGGGTCCTTCTTGCCTGCGCCTCCCTTTCCCCCAGCGCCCGGAACCCGGAGCGTATATGCGGGTCATGGGTGTCGATGAGGATGGTTTCCCCGGTCTCTGCGTCCTCCATCTCGATGAAGCCGATCTTGGGAAGGTCGATCTCCCGCGGATCGGTGACGGCAATGGTGATGAGGTCGTGCCGTTTTGCCGCAAGGCGCAGGGGCCGCTCGTACCCCTCCGCCTGAAAGTCCGAGATCAGGAAGCAGATGGCACGCCGCCGGGTCACCTTCGATATGAATTCCAGTGCCCGGCCGATGTCCGTGCGCCCCCTTTGAGGCCGGTGCTGCAAGACCTCCCGGATGACCATCCATACATGGCCGCGTCCCTTTTTGGGGGGGATATACCGTTCGACTGTATCGCTGAAGATGACGAGGCCCACCTTGTCATTGTTCTTGACCGCCGTATAGGCCAGCAGTGCCGCGATCTCGGCGCACACCTCCGTTTTCAGGGACTTGACCGTACCGAACTGGCCCGAGGCGCTCACATCCACCATGAGCAGGATGGTGAGCTCGCGCTCCTCATGGTAGAGCTTTACAAAGGGATGACCCATGCGCGCGGTGACGTTCCAATCGATGTCCCGGATATCGTCGCCCGGCTGGTACTCGCGGACCTCCTCGAACTCCATACCCCTGCCCCGAAAGGCGCTCTCGTACTCCCCCGCCATGACATCGGTGACCAAATGGCTCGTATGGATGTGAATCCGGCCAATTCGCTTAAGCAGAGCAGGATCGAGCACGGTCAGGGCACCTCGATGGTTTCGAAGATCCGGTCGATGATATCGTCGGTGTGCAGGTTTTCCGCCTCGGCCTCGTAGGTCAGGATGATCCGGTGGCGGAGGATGTCCTTGCCGATGGATTTTATGTCCTGCGGGGTTACATAGGCGCGGCCATGAAGGAATGCGTATGCCTTTGACGCCTGATTCAGGTAAATGGTGGCCCGGGGTGAGGCGCCGAACTGTATCATCTGGCTGATCGAGGAGAGCTTATACGCACCGGGTTCCCTGGTGGCGAAAACGATGCTGACGATGTAGTCCTGGAGTTTTTCGTCGATATAGATCTGCCTGACGATCTCCCGGGCTGCGATGATCTCCTGCGGGGTGATCACGGCAGTGACATCCGGTGGGGGAGACGATGCCATCCGCTTCATGATCGCCTTCTCCTCATCCCTGGTGGGATAGGTGACCGAAAGCTTGAGCATGAACCGGTCCACCTGGGCCTCGGGCAGCGGATAGGTGCCCTCCTGCTCAATGGGGTTCTGGGTGGCCATGACCAGAAAGGGCCGTTCCAGGGGAAATGTCTCCTCGCCGATGGTTACCTGCCGTTCCTGCATGGCCTCGAGCAGGGCGCTCTGGACCTTTGCAGGGGCCCTGTTGATCTCATCTCCCAGGATGATGTTGTGGAATATGGGGCCCTTTTTTATTTGAAATTCCCCTGTCTTCGGCAGGTAGATCTGGGTTCCGATCAGGTCGGCGGGAAGGAGGTCGGGGGTGAACTGGATGCGCTGGAAGCTGGTGCGGATCGCCTGCGCGAGCGTCTTTACGGCGGTCGTCTTGGCCAATCCGGGTACCCCCTCGACGAGAAGGTGTCCGTCGGCCAGAAGGCCGACCAGCATCCGCTCCACCATATACTCCTGACCGACAATAACCGTGGCGATCTCATCCCTCAGCCTTCGAATGAGCGCTCCTTTTTCCTCAACCATTCGGGTCAACTCTTCAAGCATTCCTTCCTCCTGTGACATTTGATCCTTATATGAGAGTCTTCACCTTGTTATTTGTTTCTATGAACCTTCATCCTGCGTTGTGATCGAATGATCATGGTGATCGGAAGGGAATTGCAGCAGGCCTCATAAGCGGCCCATCCATGATCCTGTATACTATTCGTCATATCTCGTTCTGATTCTTGCATAAGAGGATGGTCCCGGAAAGGGACGCAGGGGAATAACGGGGTGACAATGTTCCCCGCGCAGGGGACGCCAATCCCTTGCGCTGCCGCACAAACGGCGACGGTATCCGGTTGTCACCATCGATGAGACGGGAGAGACGGCGCAATGCATTTAATTTCAACCCTCTCGGATTTGCGAATATTTACTATAGCCAATCTGCAAAATTTTTTCAAGACCGGCAATGCCGCCGGCAATGCTGCGTGATTGGGTATGGACATGCACATCCCCGCATTGTTGTGGCCGGTGGACTCGATCAGGTTCGCCTTCTCGACCATTCCATCCTCATCATTGCCCGCATCCCCCACCGATATGTTTCGATTGCCCTCGTTCTCTCCGGGAAACAGGAGGAGAGGAGGAATCCTGTGGCATGTTGAAATTGACAAATAAATAGAGAAGTGCTATAAAAGGAAAAATTTCAATTAACTTGTATGTATTTATTTTTAAAGAGTTATTTAAAACAGATGGGTACGTCGTCAGCAGGATGATGACGATGCGTTTGCCTGAATTCGATGAAGGCGGAAAATTTATTAATCAGAGGTGAAGGGATTATTCATTAAAGGTGTGGATTTTATTCATTAAATGCAAGGGTGTTTCATTAATCTGAGGTTGGGGGTATGAGCAATAGGATCCTTTTTCAATTCGGTTCTCTGTCGATAGAGGCCGCACTGAATGACAGCCCCACTGCAAAGGCGATATGGGAAAGGCTTCCCATCGAATCGGTGGTGAATCTCTGGGGTAATGAGATCTATTTCGAGACACCGGTGGTCGCAAGTCTCGAGCAAAGCGCCACAACGGATATTGCGAAGGGGCTCGTGTGCTATTGGCCGAGGGGAAGGGCCATATGCATCTTCTTCGGGCCTACTCCGCTCAGCAAGGGGGAGGAGATTGTCCCTGCCTCGCCGGTGAATGTCATCGGGGAGATCCTTGGGGATCCGGAGGCGCTCGGAAACGTCGAGGAAAGGGAGATCGTGAAAATCAGCAGGATGGTGAGCAAGGAGGTAAAGCAATGATTGCCGTTATCGATGAAGATACCTGCCTTGGGTGTGGTCAGTGTGAAGATGTTTGTCCCGATATATTCAAGTTGAACGACGATAAGGCCATCGTGCTTGTGGATGAGGTCCCGGATAATCTGAGGGATTGCTGCCGGGAGGCCGAAGAAATCTGCCCTGTTGCGGCGATAAGCATCGAGGAGTGACCGCGCGGTTCAGCGGCTCTGTATCAGGATCTGACAGATCTCCTTGAGGAGGGGAAGTATTCTGTTGTCCTTGAGCGAGTAAAAGATCTGGTTTCCCTCCTTTCGTGAAACCAGGATGTTTTTGTCCCGCATGATTCCAAGGTGCTGAGAGATATTTGACTGAGAGCTGCCCACATAACTCTCGATTTCTCCCACACTTCTTTCCTGATTGTCCAGAAAAAGGATAATATTCAGACGCAGAGGATGAGCCATGGCCTTCAGACAGCGAGCCAGGTTCTCTGCATGCTCGTTTATCTTTCTCGTCTCTTCCATGGTTTCCATGGCACATTCTGTTTCGGCAAGGTATAAAAAGACCCTTAATAATAATCAAGAAGTATAGTATGAAAGGAGATCGATGTCAACATATTAGGAGAATTTTGTCAAGCCAAAATAGAAATGTCCTATTAGGAGAATTTTGGAGAATTTAGAGAGAATTTATCTGAAGCAGCGGGTGATGCCCTGTCAGGTGCCTTCCGGTCACCACAATCCCAGTTGCCGGATTGCGGGCCTTTTGGAAGGAGGGGGTGAATAGACGGCCCTCTCCGAAAGTGTCTCGGGGATGTCGGTGAGGAAGGATGACGGTCCGGCGTCCGCCCTCCCGGTGCGATGTGCACACCAGGACAGGTAGAGGCAGTCCCTGGCCCGCGTCATGCCCACGTAAAAGAGCCTTCGCTCCTCATCCAGGGGAGCGGGCCGTGTGCGATGGCGGTAGGGCAGCAGTCCCTCTTCGCAGCCGCAGACGAAGACAACGGGGAATTCCAGCCCCTTCGCCGCGTGGAGGGTCATCAGATTCACCATCTCGCTGTCCCTTCTTCCCCCGATGCCTCGCCATGAGATATCCCCCTCCCGGCACAGGGTGACCCCTTCCAGGAATGATGCGACATCCGGGAATTCCTCCGCAAGGAGGCCGAGCCTCCGGAGGTCCCGTGCATGGGGGGAGCATTCCTCGTGCGATGCGAGCCCGGCTGTGACCTGGTTGACGAATCCCGCCGGGGATTCCCCTTCGGCCATACGATGATAGCGGGATAGGGCCTCGACTGCCTGCTCCATTCCCCTCTCCGTAAGAGTATTGATGAGGGACCGGAATGCCGATGAATCCTTTTTGACGCCTTCCTGTGCAGCGTCGCCGTCGTCCCTCGGAAGGATATCGATGATTGCCCTCTTTTCTCGTTTATCCAGTGGGATGACCGGAAGATCGATGGCCTGGAGGAAGGAGTGTTCGTCCGAGGGATTGTGGCACCAGCGAAGAAGGGCGAGTACCTGCCTGACCAGCGGGTTTTCCAGGATGTCCTGATTGCCTGCCACGCGATAGGGGATTCCTTCTTTCACCAGGCACTCCTCAAGGACATCGGCCTGATTCCCCGTTCTGGTGAGCACGGCAAAATCGGAGAAACCATACCCTCCCTGTGTCCCGAAGGTGGCAGGGCGGGCTGACGGGCCTGTCTCCCCATGGGCCTGGAGCATATCGATCCCTCCCATAAGGCTGCTTATCTCCTTGGCCACGGCGATGCCTTCCGCCCTTTCCGAGGGGAGCGAGAGGAGCTTGATGAGGGGTCCCTCCCCGCGAATGGACCTGAGCCTGACCGGAAGCGGCTGGGGATTGCGGCGTATGACGTGCAACGCCGATTCGATGATCGGGGCGCAGGATCGATAGTTCTCCTCGAGCGAGTGGATTTGCACCCCGGGGAATTCCTCCTGAATGCGAAAGAACAGCCGGTTATCCGCGCCGCGGAATCCGTAGATTGCCTGGTTGGGGTCACCGATCAGAAAAAGATTTTCAGCCCCGTTCCCCGTCAGCAGGATGACGAGGGCGTATTGCACCGGGTTCACGTCCTGGAATTCGTCCACCAGGATATGGGTGTAGGATGCCCTGATCCGTGCTGCGGTCCCCTCATCATCCCTGAGAAGGCGAACGGTGTTGATGATGAGATCGTCGTAGTCAAGTGCCCCGTATCGTTTGAGGCCCGCCTGGTACTCCTCGTAGATGTCCAGGATGATCGGATCGCATCCGGTTGCACTGTTCCCGTCGCAGTCCGCAGTCTTTATAAGGGAGATGGCCCGGAGACACTCGCCGGGTTTCACGGATTTTTCGGCGTCCCTTTTTTCCAGTATCCGTCCGATCAGGGCCAGGCTGTCGTAGGTGTGAAAGAGGATGAAATGCCGGGCATTTCCAAACCGCCTCAGGAGGTGCAGGCAAAGATTGTGAAAGGTGCCGATGAACGGTCGTGCCTCAGGCGACGGGGGATGTCCCATGAGGGCGTCGAGGCGGTCCGCCATCTCCTTTGCCGCCTTGTTGGTAAAGGTGATCGCCGCAATCCCGGCCGGGCTGACCCCCTTCTCCCTGACCAGATGGAGGATGCGCAGGCTCAGCGTCCTGGTCTTGCCGGTGCCGGGGCCGGCGATCACCAGAACGGGGCCTGTGGGGGACTGCACGCAGGTGCGCTGGGACGCATTCAGGAGGGAAAGGGGGGACTCCCCCTCCGATTTCTCCTCCGATCCCGGCACATCATGGGGAAGGGGAGGGGATGATGACCGCCGGCCGCGCCTGCCCGGAATGGCACCCTCCTTTCCCTCCGGTGCGTTCCGTGCGCAGTTCACGATACCCGGTTCCGTCTGCACCGCAAAAAGCCCCCTTTGGGACTCCCGTTCCCTTGGTGAGAAGACCTCGATGGTACCGTATTCCCCGTCAAAACCCGGTCGTATGGTCACCTTTCCGGAGCGCACCCGGATTATGCCCCCGGCAAGGGAAGGGCCCGCATGCCGCGTGAGCTCCTCGAAGGGGGTTTGGGTGAGGATCTCCCATTCCGGGCCAAGGTTATGGATGAGACCGAAATATGCCTGACGCACCCTCTTTGTGCCGACGCCGCATCCGAGGTAATCCGCAAGAATCTCGGGCAAGGGAATGACGCTGGAGAAGGGGGGCGCCCCCTCCGGTCGATACCCGGCCTCCCGGTCCGCAAGCTCGACGACCCTGTGCATGACCCCCAGGGTCACCTTTTTCCCGCATACCGGGCAGATCCCTCCGGCCCTGATGGTCTCTTCGGGGTCCATCCTTACGCCGCAGCCCCGATGGCCATTGAAGTGGTACTTCCCCTCCTGGGGAAAGAATTCCACCGTGCCCAGGAACTGTCCCTCCTCCTTGTCTTCGAGTGCGGAACGGAGTGCGGGGAAGGAGAGGGGGCAGTCGAGGATGTTGGCCTCGCGTGCCAGGTTCCTGGGGGAATGGGCATCCGAGTTTGACACCAGCGTATACCGGTCGAGTGCGGACACACGCCAATTCATGGCCGGATCGGAGGAGAGCCCGGTTTCCAGTGCATGGATGTGGCAGGAGAGATCCTCGAAGCACTCCTCCAGGGCATCGAACCCCGAATAGGCGCCGAACAGGGAAAAATGCGGGGTCCAGACATGGGCGGGGATGAAGATGCCGTGCGGGCATTTCTCGAGCATGATCTCCAGGAGAAGGCGGCTGTCCAGGCCGAGGATGGGCCTGCCGTCCGAATGGATATTGCCGATCTGTTCGAGGCGCTCGGAGATGGCGCAGGCGTCGTCGAGGGAGGGAACCAGGATACAGTTGTGGACCTTGCGGGTCCTGTTTCCCTTCTTGTAGATCGAGCTTATTTCGGACGAGAGGACAAAGCGGACCGCCCGGTGACAGGGAGGGGGGATCTCCCTGAGCACGGCCTGCTCGAGTTCCGGCTTGAGCCTGTAGAGGCCCTCTTCCGCAGGGATGAGCTTCTGTCCCAACTCCTCCCGCCATCCGGGATGGGTGAAATCTCCGGTGCCCACCAGGGTGATCCCCTTGAGACACGCCCACAGAACAAGATGCTCGGGATCGCAATCCTTGCTCGTGGCAACGGAAAAGTGGGAGTGAATATGCAAATCGGCCAGGAATGACATAGACGCCCCTATAGTATCAGCACGGGAGGGCCAAATCAATACACGGGCATGGGTGTGGCATGGGTGTGGCATGGGTGGCTGCAATTCTGATTCTGCCACTGCCCACGATCTTCCCAAGGGTTAGGAATTGAAATTGCCGCACTGGTGCAAGGGATGCCCCGGAAGCTCAAACAAAACAAATAAATTACTCGCATGGATATGACGATAGATATAGTAGACAGGAGAACGCACAGTGGGCATGAAAAACCCGAACAGAGCACATACAATAGCCATGCGTATACGCCTTACCAGGGTCCTTTGTCTTGCGGCAGCCCTCTGCCTGGCCTTTTACCCCCCGTATTGCTTCGCCCAGCGGCGCGAGACCAGCGCGCCGGGCCAGACCTTGCAGCGGCGCGGGACCAGCACGCCGGCCGGGACCTCGACAGGGTATCCGGACGAGAAGGGGGACGAGGATCCTCACTATGAGGCAATGCTCGAGGCAGGCCTTGGAAATATCTCCTATGACATATACAGCGGGGCGGGATCATCCAATGCACAGTCCATGTATATTGGGGACATGGTGAGCAT
>JBLIRP010000036.1:0-34827 GCA_049472355.1 bacterium
GCTGTGGAGCCATGGTACGAACCTACCTGGGGTCCATGGTGGGATGCGGACTACAACGTGTGGTTCAACACCTGGGGTGGACTGCTTCGAGTGCAGACGGAGTATCGCAGCTCCAGCGGAAGCACCTACACGGAAACGATCGTAACCGGCGGCGAAGTGATTACCGGACCGGAGTTCATGGTCCAACTCTGGTACGATCCGAACACCACATTGCCGTAATACGCCGACGAATCACCAAAGGCCGCCTCTCAAAAGGGGCGGCCTTTTTTTATAGCTGGATGCACCTGCTCTGGCCGAGCTTTTATCACTCTGAACAGGGAAGGCATTCTGCCCGTGCAACCGGGATTGGTCCTGAGCCCCAACCAGAATCAGCATCTTCCCCTTTATAATAACACGCTGGTTACTGGTCTGTTTAGTTATAGTGCCATACGTTCTCATCCCGAAATACACTATCCGGATCGTTTTTGATATAATCATGAAGATGCGCTATGTGGTATTGAAACGGCAGATGCGCAACAGTATATCCGGCATGGTTTCACTGCCGTATGGCGTGACTTTAGTGACCCTATGTTGATATTGTGGGATCGCCTGCGCAATTTCACCGGAATATGCCGTGGATGAGGTAAGGATGACTCGACGATTCGTACTCAATGCACGAAGCCTGGGCCAAGGACCGGATTTTTCCGCGGACCTCAACGAGGAACAACTGCAGGTGGTAACGGCGCCGGGCGGCCCCATGCTCGTTGTCGCCGGTGCCGGGAGCGGGAAGACCAGGGCCCTGACCTATCGGCTTGCCTGGCTCGTTCACCGCGGCACGGACCCCGGCCGGATCATGCTGGTCACCTTTACCAACCGTGCGGCACGGGAAATGCTCCAGAGGGTCGAGGTCCTGGTGGGACACAAGACCAGAAACCTCTGGGGAGGGACCTTCCATCACATCGCCAACCGCATCCTCAGGCTGTACGGCGAACGCATCGGTATCAGCCCGGATTTCACGATCCTTGACCGGGAGGATGCGCGGGACCTCATCGGATCGTGCATTACGGAGGCAGGCATCCCGATAAAGGAACGCCGCTTCCCTCAGAAGGTGATCCTGGGAAAGATCTCCAGCTTTGTGCACAATACACTCGATTCTCTGGAAGGGGTATTGTGCAGGCATTACCCGATGTTCATGCAGGATATCGACCGTATCCAGCAGGTGCTTTCACTCTATGAGGCCCGAAAGCATCAGCGGCAGCTCCTCGATTACGACGACCTGCTTTCTTCATGGCTCAGACTCCTCATGGAGCAGACCGACGTGCGCAAGCTCCTCGCCGACCAGTTCCTCCACATCCTGGTCGACGAATACCAGGACACCAACGCCATACAGGGGACAATCGTCGATCTCCTCGCCTCCACACATCGCAACCTCACCGTGGTGGGAGACGACTCGCAGTCCATCTACAGCTTCAGGGGGGCAAGCTTTCAGAACATCATATCCTTCAGGGAGCGGTACCCCGAAGCCAAGGAATACCGCCTTGAGACTAACTATCGCTCCACCCCGGAGATACTGGCCCTTGCCAATGCGAGCATTGCGCACAATTCCGTGAGACTCCCCAAGGACCTGCGCGCTGTGCGCCCGCCGGGGCTCAAGCCCGCCCTGGTCACGTGCTACGATCATTGCAGCCAGTCCCGTTTTCTGGCCGAATACATCCTGCATCTGCTGGATGAGGGGCGCAGCCTCAACTCCATCGCCATCCTCTACCGCAGCCACTGGCATTCCATGGAGATACAACTGGAGCTCCAGCGCCGCAATATCCCCTTTCATATCAGGGGCGGATTGAGGTTTTTCGAACAGGCCCACATCAAGGACGTGCTCGCCTGTCTGCGGATCATCCACAACCCGCAGGACGAGATCGCCTGGCTGCGCACGTTGAGGCTCCTGCCGCGGGTGGGAGGGGTGCTCTCCCGGAAATTGTGGGAGCACATCCACGAGACCGCTGATCCGCTGAATGCCGCCCTGACCCCCCAGGCGATAGGGATATTCCCCGAGGGGGCCCATCCCGCCTACCGCGACTTCATTAAACTCCTCCGGGAGCTGTCGGCAATGACCTCGCCCGCAGACATGATCGAGCATTTGATGGGGCGCTTCTATGAGGACTACCTGGTCTCACACTACGACCGGGCACACCTGCGGCAGGAGGATATAAAGGGGATGGCGACATTCGCCGCCCAATATGGCAGCATTGCATCATTCCTTGCGGACCTTGCCCTGGCAGCGGATTTCTCCGGCGAGACCGTGGTCACCGGTCCGGAGGAGCAGGAATTCGTCATCCTCAGCACCATTCACCAGGCCAAGGGTCTCGAGTGGCCGGTGGTCTTTATCCCCTGGCTCACGGACGGCCGCTTCCCCACCGATCTCGCCATCAACACCCCTGAGGACGAAGAGGAGGAGCGGCGCGTGTTTCATGTGGCGGTAACCAGGGCGAGGGATGAGCTGTACCTGGTCATTCCCCAGGTCTATCGGAGCCGTTCCGGCGGTTTGATCATGATGAAGCCGAGCCGTTTTCTCATCGAAATCGAGCCCCATTACACCGAACGAATGATTCTTGAGGAGGGGCTTCCCCACACGATCAGCGGGGAATGCCCATCGGGCGAGTACTTCGTGCCCGAGGGGGACCTGAATGACCTCATGCCGGATTAGCCATGGGAAGGGGGGCGTCTTTTGTTTCGGCTCCCTTTTGATACGATAGTGAAACGCACATGAGCCGGATGAAACTGCGAATGTAGAATGCAGAAGTGAAACGCTCATGAGACTTCGGCTCACAAAGAGGCATGAAAATGCCCCAAAGGGGATTTTCAGATGAAAAACTGCCGCGATAATGCGTTGCAGAGATCTTCATTGCCGGGCATGGATGCGCATTTGTTTGGATTCATGGGTAAGAACGTGGTAGAATTTTTTGCGTATTTATTTCGATAATCACCATGATCTTTCAATCGCAGCCAAGGACGGAAGTCGAAAACATCAAGCAATTATTTGAAGAATTTCATATAACCAGGGATACATAACCTTCAGAATCGAGGAATATACCGCATGGACCGCATAACGATCGACTCCATTGAACTGGTCCTCTCGCATCCGGACCAGCAGGAAAGGGAATGGATCGGCCAGGAGGAGCTCCTGGAACAGATCCTTGCATGCTGGCTCGTCCTGACACCGGATGATTTCCCCTTGTGTCCCCGCTTGCTGGGCAAGCCCGGCATGGGAAAGACGACCCTGGCCATAGCCGCGGCGCGCACCCTGGGAAAGCCTGTCTACCTTTACCAGTGCACCATGGATACCCGACCCGAGGACCTCATCATTACCCCGGTTATCGCCAACAATGGGAGGATTCAATACCATGGGAGCTCTCTGCTGACGGCAATGATACGGGGAGGGGTGGCAATTCTCGACGAGGCCAATCGTATGAGTGAGAAATCATGGGCGTCCCTCGCCCCGCTGCTGGATAACCGCCGGTACGTGGAGAGCATCATCGCCGGCATCAAGATCCACGCGCACCCCGAGTTCCGCTGCTGTGTCACCATGAACGACGATGCATCGACCTATGAGGTGCCCGATTACATCATTTCCCGCCTTCAGCCGATGATCCACCTCGACTTCCCTGACAAGGAGGAGGAACTGGCGATCCTGAGGTACAACCTCAACTTCGCACCCGAGGAAATTTTGCGCCTCACCGTGGCCTTTCTGCAAAAAAGCCATGAGGCCCGATTGGAATACAGCATCCGGGATGGTCTGAGCATAGCCCGGTATGCCATGAAAATGAGGGGGGGTACGTCGAGGAAGCACCCCATGAGATTGCGGGAGGCATTTCAAAGGGCGGTGGAACAGGTCCTGGGCAAGGATGCCCTCGATATAAGAAAAAAGGCGGCACAGATCAATGCGAGGAATCTGAACAATATCGTCTTCCTGGAGGACTTCTTCATGAATCAGAAGGACTGGGACAAGGGCAATCAGGAGGAAGGAGAACGGGGGCAGTAGTGCATGGGAAAAAGGATTCTCGTCAAGGACGGCAGGCTGTGGCTTGACAACATCTGCCTGGTGCCGGTTATTTCAGGGAGGGTGGCCTTTGCCCACGAGGTGAAGGAGACCTTTTTGAATACCCCATTTGACTGCATTGCCGTAGGGCTGCCTGCATCCTTCCATTCCCTGAGCATCCAGGGGATCAATGTGTTGCCCTATATTTCGGTCATCGTCTCGGATGAGGCAGAGGAGGGAAGTTGCAGCTATTTCCCCATTGATCCCTGCGACGGCATGATCGAGGCCTTACGGCTCGGTATGGAGGAGGGCCTTCCGATTCGATGTATTGACCGGGAGATGGATGCGATCCCCTTGTCCGGCCTTATCCTTCCGGATGAATACGCAGTCCACAGGATAGGCCTGTCCGCATATGTCCAAACGGCCTTTTCCGCCTTTGACACCAAGGAAGAGGACAGCCAGGCACGACACATGGCCTCCAGGCTCCAGACACTCAGCTTTGAATATGAAAGGGTCCTCTGTGTGTTTTCCGTACACCACCTTCCGGGTATCCTTCACTACTATCAGCATGAATACGGCGATATTCCTTCAGGCAGGAAGCCGCGGGAGGTAAGGCTCTTTTCGGCGCATCCCGATTCACTCTATTTCGTTCTGGGAGAGCTCCCCTATATCACCTACCTGTATGAAAGGCTGAAGGGCACCCTCTCGTTCGAGGAGTTCGAAAAGACCGAGGCGGTCAAGATGCTCCTGCTCGAGACCAGGGACGAGTTTCACAAGGAATTCCGCGAGGAGATTTACCGGATCGGTCATCAGGGCATTCAGTCATCCCTTCAATTCATACGGAACCTCTGTATTCTCAAAAAGAGGCTCACCCCCGATCTTTACGAACTGGTGGTAGGGGCAAAGGGGGTCATGGGAAACGACTTTGCCGTAAAATTGCTTGAGGTGGCGAAATTCTATCCCTTTATGGACATCTCGCCCGCCCACCCTCCCCTCAAAATGACTGACCGGTATATCGACAGGGGCGGCTCCTCTGTTCCGGCCTTCAGGAGGGTGCCCACCATGGCCAAGGAGTGGAGGCGGATCAGCCTCGAAAAGAGGCCGGACAAGAGGCAAAAAAGGAGGTGGCGGACGTACTGGAATCCTGATTCGGTATGCTCCTGGCCTCCCGAGGACGAGATCATCGAAAACTTCTGCGGGTATATCCGCAAGCGCGCCCTGAAGCTCGTGGGGATTTCCCAGGTGCGGGTCGAGGAATTCCAGAGCACCCTCAAGGACGGCATCCACCTCCGGGAGACATTGAGAAACCTGCATGTAGGGAAAATCTACGTCAAGGAGGAACCCCAGATCCAGGGTGAGGTGGGTGCGGTGATTTTTATCTTTGATGAGGACCGGGAGGGGGACAGGTATCCTTACAAACTGACCTGGCATGCCGAGCACGAGAATGAGTCCACCCTCGTCTTCTACGCCACGGATTTCAGGAACGACCTGGTGGGGCCCTCTATAGGGCGATCATTTTACGGCGGCGCCCTGTTTCTCTATCCCCCGCAATTGATACCGGACGTATGGACGAACCCTCGCTTCGACGCGGCCGGGGATAGTGCCGAACGGCTCATGATGGCAGGTCTATATTATTCCCGCGACCGGTATGTCGCCGTCGTGGCGCACCGGAAGCCTTCCCCGATTATCAGTGAGTATGCGAGAATCCAGCAGAAACGGCTGGTGTTTCTCCCCCTGTCCGCGTTCAGCCACAGGACGCTCCAGAGGCTCCGCTATTTCCATGTGTTGAATGGGAAGCACGTGCGAAACTGGGCCGCGCACTTCATCAGGGGGCGTTAATCTCCGGAGGTATCATCCCGGCCCTTTTCCTCACCGCTGGACTCCCGGATATACCGTTCCAACTGCAGGAGACCTTCCCGGGGGATGTCGATGAATTCGGCGCCTATCTCGTAACGATCGCTGCCGGGCATCTTTTTGGCCCACTTGACGCGCAGCGAGGCATCAAAGATATAGGGGATGGTCTTTATGGAAAGCCTTATGCGCAGGGTGCTGCCTATGGGAATGAATTCCCGCGTGGAAAAACGCACCCCGCCTGTGCTGATGTCCTTGGAGATGGACCCGATGGTCTTGGTCTGTGGAATGAGACGGTACGACAACTCGGAGGATTCCGGTATTCGTAAGTACTGCCGCTTATCATTCATGGTGCGTGCGAAGACCTCCTCAGGCCGGGACCCGCGCAGCCTTTCATCACGTGCACATCGGGACTATTATGGTAGCATAATTATATATCAAATCCGCCTTGATATGTCAAAAGGGTATGAAGCAGCAGCAATTCTCATTTGAAGGAATATACCCGGACATGGTTACTCCGGTGTGCGGGAGGGAGATGCGCCTTCGATGCCGACTCCGCTCATGAAGAAACGGCAACCGGCTGCGTCAAGGAGCAGGGAAGATCGCCCTGGCTGCCATCGCTGTCCAGCCTTCCTGCGAGGCTGTCTCCATCACCTCGAATCCCGCCCCGAGCAGCCTGTCCGTGATTCTTCCCTGATTCTCCTCGACGATACCGGAGCATATAAATATTCCTCCATGCCGCAACACGGTATGGAGCCGGGGAATCAGGGCATCGATGACCTCCGAGGTGATGTTGGCGACAACCATGTCAAAGGCATCGTGCACCTCATCGAGGAGGTCCCCTCGTTGCACCCGGAAGCACTCGTAACATGTCCGGTTGAGTGAGAGGTTTTCCCCGGCGACATCGACCGCCACCTGGTCGGAATCGATCCCCAGTCCCTTTCCCGCCCCGAGCTTGGCAGCGGCAATCAGGAGGATACCCGAGCCGGCGCCGACATCCAGAACGGAATCGCCCTTCTGCAGGTAGCGTTCGATCAGGATGACGCACAGGCGGGTGGAAGGATGGGTGCCGGTGCCGAATGCCATCCCGGGATCGATTGTCACCACGATATCATGAGGGGCGGGATCGTACGCCCTCCATGTCGGGGTGACCACGATGCGGCCGGAGATCCGTTGGGGCCGGAAGTACGCCTTCCACGACTCGGCCCAATCCTCCTCATCCACAGCACGGAAGGTTATCCTGTAGTGCATGTCCAGCCTCTTCCCCAGCAGATCGAGCATTTCCCTCGCCATGCGAACCTGCGCACCGATTCCACCGTTGATCGGCAGATAGGCGATAACCGCGTCATACCCGGAGATCGCCTGATCACGATGCCCCCTTGCCAGAGTCTCCCCATCCTCGGCATTTTCCATCACCACGCCCTGAAGACCGAGTTCATAAAACACATCCGATATGAGATCAGCGGCGCATTCCCTTTCAGCACATCGGTAATTGACCCTTGTTTCAAGCCATTTCATCCTGAGGTTCCCTGCCGTGGTTTTCCGACATCGTGAGTCGAAGTTCCGTGGATAATCGCTTACAGGCATATCCAGGGAATGATTCGATCGATTTCAGTTTTACTATTCAAGACGTTTCACGCTAATGTGACGATATAACTATTATAGATTTGACAGCGCGTCTGTCAATGATGTGCGTTCCTTGCCTGGTTCCATCGCCACGTATTGTTTGTAACGGGCAGTGCCGGGCATTGGTAATGTTGATAGAGGAACTATGTGCGGTACACCGGTTATTGAACAGGGCATGATCTATTGTTCATCCTGCTTCCGATAGGACATGAAAATCAAGTCGTTCAAAGATTGCCGTATGTGACCATCGTCATCATATGCCTGAACGTGCTCATTTTCTTCTCCACCAGGCCGTCACAATCAAGGCTCGAACATGCCTTCGGAGAGGCATTCGAGCATGTCATCGATTTCTATGCCACACATTCGGATATCGATGTTGAAGGGATCATCGATAATGAAAATCGCGACCTCAAAAACCTCCTGCTGGACATAAAACAAGAGTACGGAGGTGGTTGGATAGAGTCAACGTCAACAAATGCGGATAGGGAAAAACTCAAAGAACTGGTCGATGAGCTCTCCGCCATCAAGTATTCCCTGCCCTCATATAAATATGGCCTTATTCCGAGCAATCCCAAACTGTTCGGCTACCTTTCCTCGATGTTCATGCATGGGGGGTTCTTCCATCTGTTCTTTAACATGCTCTTTTTATGGCTGGCAGGCTGCACCATCGAGGACAAGTGGGGGCGGCCCCTGTATGCGGGATTTTACCTGCTCGGCGGTATTATCGCCTCCCAGGCCCATGTGCTCATGTTTTCCCAAAGCACCATCCCTCTGATCGGGGCATCCGGCGCCATTGCGGGCGCCATGGGGGCGTTCCTGGTGAAGATGTATAAGACAAGGATCAGGATATTCTATGCCCTCTGGCTGTTTCTCTTTTTCGTCAAAACGGGGACCTTTCACATCCCGGCATATGTGGCCCTTCCCTTCTGGTTTGTCCAGCAGATCTATTTTGCCCTGCTTTCAGCAGGCACAGGCGAAACCGGCGGGGTGGCCTTTTGGGCCCATATCGGGGGATTCGCCTTCGGGCTTGCCGTTGCCTACCTCATGCAGCAATTCGGTATTGAGGAACGGTTTATCCAGCCGGGCATAGACCAGAAGATATCCATACAACAGCACCCGGGGCTCCTTGCGGCAATGGAAAAGTTCGAACGGGAACAGTACGATGAGGCCCTGGCGGACATCGAGGATTTTCTCAGGGTGGAACCGAACAACCTCGACGGCAATATCATGTTGGCACAAATCTCTTCCAAACAGGGCAAGAACGAGGATGCGGCCCAGGCTTACAGGAAGGTGGCATCCCGCTACCTGGCCGATAGGAACCATCCCCTTGCAGTGAGCACGTACCTGGATATGAAGGGGCTCTCATCCAACGTCTCCCTGTTGCCCAGGGATCAGTTGGCCATCGGCTACCTGTTTGAAAAGGAGGGAAATATGCAAGAGGCCGCCGATGCCTATGAACGATTGATCACCAGCTATCCGGAGGCCGGCGAGTGTATGAAGGCCGCTGTTTCCTATGGAAGCATGTGCTTCGGGGCTCTTAACCGTCCGGATAAGGCCATGGAATTATTCCAAAAGGCACGGGAACGGTGTGATCGTTATCCGGAATGGACCGAACGGGTGGAGGATGGCCTGAAAAAGGCACAGGAGCTGATGGCCGGCAGAGACGCCGCGGGACAAGGCATGCCCACCCCTGCCGCCCCCAAGGCCGATCCCTCCGAACCTGCCGGGCTGAAACCGAACACACCGGTTCATACGAAGGTTGAAACAGCCATGTCCGTGTGCCAGATGAGGCCCGCAAAACTATATTCCCAGGGAATCCTCATGGAAGGGAGGGAGAAGAAGGGCCTGTTCAAGTGGGAGATGATCAAGTTCATCGGTGTGGGCCGCATTGAACAGGGCCCCGCCGACGGGGGCGGCACCCGGATCATCGACCTCATCTATGCGGTCGATCCATCCACGATAAAGTCGATCCGCATCCGGGAATCGACGATCGACTATACCACCCTTTTCAATCCACCCCCCAACAACCGCACGGAGGGATTCGCCACCCTGGTGAGAATGCTGCTGCAGAATACCACCATACCGGCCATACCCGCATCCCTCAGGGATACAAACCTTGTTCCCGATTCCCTTATCCCGGCATTTCGTACCCTTGAGGATTACGAGGCATGCGTGAGGAACACGCTGCGGATAGCCAGCATATCAACACCGATGCGCAGCCCCGTCACTGCCTGATTGTGTCATATCTAATCGTTTACCATCTCGTTTAAGATCCCTAAAAAAGGGGGATGTCCTTTCTTCCCACCATATAATAAACCACCCCGGCGCAAGCAGCAGGGTATCAAAAGGGATTTTTGAAACGCCCCAAATGGCGAGGAATTATACCCGCAAAGATTAAACAGGCCTGGTACTTCGGAGGCATTCGGGTATATGAACAGGGATCTGAGGACTCGATGAAACAACCGGACAGTCTGCGCTGCCGAGGTCTTCCTCGGGATCAGAGCTTTTCGTTTATGTCGCCCTGTCGTTGCCGATCCAGGTATTCCATGAAAAAGACGAGGAAAATGGCCATAAACGCGGCCACGAAGGTGGATAAGAGGACGATCATGGATCGCTTGGGCTTGAATTTTTTGTCCGGGACCTCCGGGGGATCGATGATCTTGAAGGCGAAATACTGCTGCGCCTTGGCGAGCATGATCTGTCTTGTCTGCTCGGCAATGACGGCATAGAGGCTCTGCCGCATCTCCAGCAACGGGGTTTCCTCTATCAATTTGCTGAGATAGTCGATGTTCGCCTCCGCCTCCTTGATGGCCTGCTCCTTGAGATGATTGTTGAGGGTCTCGATAAAGAGGGTAAGCCAGGAGGCCGCCTGCGCAGGGTCCTCCCGCTCCAGGGACACGGTGGTCAAACCGTTCTTTCGGTCGGTGGAAACGCTCAGGATGCCGTCCAGCAATCGATAGGCATCCCACAGGGTGGGCTTCTCATCGGGGGTGGTGACGTTCCAGGCATTCCTTTCCTGGTCCCACTTCTTCGGGAAAAGGTGGGGCATCATCCCATTCTCCTCGACAACCTGCTTGATGAAGGCGCGTGATTTGAGCACCGCCAGGTTCACCTCGTTGCTCCCGTTTCCGAGAGGCAGCCCCACCATTGAGGCAAGCCCGTTGAACTGGCCGAGCAGGCTGGCGAATCCGCCTCCCCCGTTTTTCTTCTCGATGGGGGCGAGCACCACCTCCGCGCGATAGATATTCGGCATGAGCAGCGAAAAGACCACACTGGAGACGGCGGTCATGGCGACGATCAGGACGATGATCCACTTCCGCTTCATCAGGACCCGCCAGTATTCGATGAGGTTTATCTCCTCATCCTCGACGTAGAATCCGTTTTGGTGGTTGGGATAGGGAGCGGGCCATCCGGGAGGGATTTCAAAGGACTCCTCAACCTTGGATTCCGTGTCGAGTTCATTCTGGCTTTTGAATTTCACTTGAAAATCCCCTTTGGGTATTTTCATGCCTCTTTGTGAGCCGAGGGCTCATCTGCGTTTCACTTCTACATTCTACATTCTACATTCGATATTCGCAGTTTCATCAGGCTCATGTGCGTTTCATCAGTCGAATAACCCCACCGTTTTGAAGGCTGCTGCGGAAATCCCCAACTGATAGACAATCTGCGAGATATCCTTGGTCAACTCCAGACCGGATACCCGTCGTATCTTCTCAGGTGCCACTATTATATCACCAGGACCCACTGAAACGCCACTCCTGAAGAAACCCGTCTTATCGGGGACCACCTCACCATTGGCCTTGATGACGTATATGGCGTCCCGGTTTGCCATCTCGGTAAGACCACCGGCGGATCGGATGAAGTCGCGGCTGTTCTTTCCCTTTTCGTACAGGAAGGCGGTGGGATTGTAGACCTCCCCGAGCACCAGCACGGAGTCCGGTTTTTTGGGAATATGGAGTGCATCGCCGTCCTGCAGCAGGACGTTGTACCGGCTTTCCCGCAACTGATCGGGCTCCATGAGATGGATGATGAGGCGGCCCTCCGGCTTCGTGGTGCGAAGCCTCTCCACCAACTGCATGAGATTGGCCACTGCGAATTTCCGTTTCTCGGTGTCCTTTTCCTCCCCTGCAGCCACCGGTGAGGCACCCAGCCGTGCGATGTCGGATTCGAGATTGTCCGCCATGTCCTCGAATTCCTTCTCCTGGAACTCCGCAATCGCCCTCCGGGTAAACTTTGCTGCGAAAAGGTAGGCATCATCGGTGAACCCGCCTGCCCGCTCAACAAGGTCGGCGAGCATCTCCCCCTCCTCGATGGGGTAGACACCGGGAAAACGCACCTCCCCGGTAACGGTGACCCGTTCCGCCTCACGCCAGTTGGTCACCCTCCGGATGTGCAGGTGGTCATAGGGCTGCAGCACGATGTCGGCGAATCGATCCCCGGAAGCGATCCCCTCGAGATTCACCTCGATGTGCTCGGAGATCCGCTTTTCCCCCTTGACCACGAAGTATCTGGTAAGCTCGGCCCGCTTCCGGTATGCCTTCTCGGTGAAGCTCCCGCCGCTGAAGACGAGGTCTGAAACCGTTGCCCCCTCCACCAGGGGATAGGTGCCCGGGACGTTCACCTCGCCGGACACGGTCACCTCGTGAGGGGTCTTGAATTCCCATATCGAGTGAACCGCAAGGTGATCGAGGTCCTGAAGCGGCAGGTTATCGCTCCCCTCCCGCCCCAGCACCGCCCGCAGATCGATCTTCACCACCGTCACCTGTTTGGTAAGGGGATCGGTGCGATAGAGCTCCGCCTCATCCAGGTATGCATCGCGCAGCAGCCCCCCCCCTGCCAGGATGAGATCGATCACCCGCATGCCCTTCTTCAACTCGTAGAAACCGGGCGCATGCACCACCGTCCCTGTGTCGCTGACACACGCATACGGGCCCGGGGAAAGAGCTACCCCGCGCCTCTCGCCGGAGGAGATGCCCCGTTTCGGCTCCGCACCGCAGAGTGAACCGGGGGAATCCCGAACCCCGCCTATGGAGACCATGGGTATCTCCCTGAAATGGGAGCGATGGAAGATACACACCCTGTCCCGCGGCTGCAGGACAAGGTTCGCCTCCCGATCACCCTCGATCACCCTTCCAAGATCGAAGCGGATCAGCTCGGGCTCCCTGTTCCCCTCCGCCTCCCGCTCGATGAGCGCATAGGAGTAATAAGTCTCGGGCAGGAGATCATCGTTCCCCTTCACCAGGTCGGCTATCCTCATCCCCGGGACGTACCCCTTCTTGCCGGGACGCTTCACATTGCCGCTGAGATAGACAACACGCTCTTCGATATCGAGCACCGGGAAGATCTTGAGCAGGTCCCCGTCCCGCACCGTGGTTGCCTTTCCATCATCGCTCAAATCGATGTCGAATACAACCCTCTCCCCGTCCTCGTTGATCCGCTCGATCTGTGCCATATTCTTGAACCCGGTGGCAAGCAGCCCTCCGGCCATGTCTATCAGCCCTCCAACCGTCGTCTTTCCCTTGAGCTCGTAGATGGCCGGACGCTTTACCTCCCCGGCGATCCCCGCCGTATTCCCGACCGGCGGCACGAACACCACATCCCCGGGCAGAAGCCGCACGTCGCCGGAGGTGTCGCCCTTGAGCAGAAAGTCATAGAGGTCGAGCACGGAAATCCTTTTTCCATCGCGGCGAAGCTCGATGGCGCGCAGGGTCCCGATCTTTTTGACCCCGCCGGACACGAAAAGGGCATGGGAGAGGGTGGAAAGGCCGCTGACCGTGTAGGAACCGGGCCGCTCCACGTCTCCCAGGACAAAAACCCGGATCGATCGCAGTTGTCCCATGGTGATATACACGTTGACCCCGATCATCTTGTTCTTGACGATCTCTTCGATAAGGGAGGTCATCCGGGAGAAGGTGAGGCCGGCCACGTGGATCGGCCCCTCATCCGGGAAGTTGATGGTCCCCTTTCTGGTCACCGTGAGGATAAGCTGCTCCTGGCGTGCACCATACAAATGGACCAGCACCTCATCCTCCGGTCCGATGATGTAGTCGCGCGGCACCGGTATATCGGTGGCCGGGGCGAAGGTGGTAGGGGTGCCTGCAAAGAGGGAGTATCCGAACTGGTCGATCTCGGTGGACACGCCCGAGGAAACCCCTTCTTCCACAAGGTCCTCCAAGGTGAGACGGATGAGGTCCCGTTCCGACTTGACCGCAGGCCTTTGTTCGGAAGGGGAATCGACCCGTGTGGCCGATGCATCCGGAAGGGCCTGTTCCCTTTGATCGTCCCCTGGCTCCCTCCGCAAGGCGCCCCTGTCCTCCCTGTGGCGTTCAATCCTTCTCCTGGATCGAACGGCCGGTCCGGCAAGATCTTCCTCCCCTCGCGTATGGAACTTCTCCTCGATCGCCGAAGGCTCCTCGGAGATACGAGGGATGACCACCGGGACGAGCGCCTCCTCTTTTTCCCGATCCTCCCCTTGTTCAGGAATCTTCACGCCGTATTGTTCGGCAAGCGCCTTCTGCTGGGCAGGGGACAATCGTTTCATCTGGTCGATATGGGCCGGGGTAATGTTCTGTGCGCGGGCAGCGGGAACGATGAGGACATGGAGCATGAAAAGAACCAGCGTGAATCTTTTCATAGTGTATAATCACCTTGTGATAGGGTTGGAAACGAAAGGAAAATGTAGCACACCTGAAGCCTTTTTTCAAAGAGTCGTCACAAGGGTGTCACAAGAGCATGGCATTCCCCCGACAATTCCCATTTTGACACCGCCTTAACGTAAGCGGACATGTTTACATGTCTGCCTGCATCGAGACCCCCCGGAATCAGGGATGTTGTTTCTCCTTCTTCTTCGGTTCCTCATCTGTGCGCGGCGCCTCCCTGAATCGGGATTCCCGGAATCTCCCTCGCGCTACAAGCGCCTTGTCCAGCATACCAGGAGGAGATGGCCTTCCTCGCCGATTCCTTGCCATTCCCCCCGTTCATATTCGTACTCGATGCCTGCCTGGACATGGGCCCCGACATGACGGAGACCGAATCGAATGCCGTTCTGTCTGCCGGGGATGCTCCCGTACCGCTCCTTCCTCAGGAGGTGTTCATAGTCAACCGAAACACGCCAGCGTACGCCGAAGGGGTGCGTCATCCTCACCCACACATCCCGTGCAGCCCCGCCCATGGCATGCCCTATGATGGAACCATCGTGGGTATAGCCGTCAAGGAACTGCCCGTGGGTATACCAGCGGGTATCGTCATGGTCCAGATTCTGCGCATACTCCACCCTCAGGTCGGTGGCGCCGGTGTCGATGTAGAGGCCGTAGAGGGTCGCCACATCGGTGAGTCTGGGATAAAACCGGTCCACAAAACTCAAATCCGTGCCCCCGTACTCCACGTATGCCCGCATCCCCCGCAGCCGGCGAAAGGGCAGGGAAAGGTTCAAGGACGCATCGAAGGAGGCGACCCGATCGGTGACCGGACCCTCGGTTTCCTCCCGATTGACCGCCTTGTGCCTGGGGAAGAAGACCTCCTTCACGTCATCGAGGCTTAGTCCGTCCCTTCCGATAAAATGGGCGGCCATTGACGCCCCGAACTCGAACCGGGGAGAGGGGGAAAAATCAATGCGCATGCCTCCGAAGTGCGGCTTCGTGAACACGGTCACCTCGGCGCCCGATTCCCGATATCTGACCGGCATTGCCGAAGTCCGACCGTACAGCAGGGCGAACCTGAACGTCCCCAGGAAACCGAGCGAATAGGGATAGGGATTGTAGAGCCTGACCAGATCAAGGGGCGGGGCATTGTTGGTGAGCACCCATGCCCCGTGCCTTCCCGGCCCCCACCACAGGGAATCCCTCCCCCCAGCAATCCCTATACGCTCCCCTTCGACTGCCAGGTACAATCGGAGAACATCAGCCGTTTCATCATCATGGCCGTCCAGCCAAAGTCGTGGAGCCAGGGCCCCGGCAAGGGCGCTCGTTTCGAACCCCCACTCCGGTATCACCCTTCCGTGCCACCCGTCGCCGAGGGTATCACCGGCGTTGTTCTCCTCGATAACGGGCCCATGTGCGAACGCACCCTCCAGGGTGATGCCGGTATACGTCCGTATTCCGGTTTCATGTCCGGGGCGTTCCCGGTCTTCGGCCGCCAGCCCGAGGTCCTCCTCCAGCAGGGAAAGGAGCCCCTCCAGGTGGTCGCTCCGCTTTTCCGTGTTCGCATCCTGCAGCGCCCTGGCCTGGCTCACGATCCTCGCCATATCCAGCCTGTTCATCGGTCTGCTGTTGAGGGGGTAGGCAATTCCCCAGGCAAGGGCGATCCTCTCTACGGCCTCATATTTCCAGTCGCCCACGGGTACCTTGAGTGAGGCGGCGCGTGGGTGCTCCGGCACAACAAGGCAGAATAAAAGAAACACACCGAAGACCGGGATAATCTTCTTTATACGCATTTCAGCAGGCTTCGTACATTTTGGGATAAAACGGGGAACCCACGTCTACAATGGGAATGATGCGATACCAGGATCATGGTGTATGGCTATTCTCGCCGCATCCCTTTGTCCCGGGAGCCCCGGAGTAAAAAGGGGACATGCTTCCATACGATGTAAGAAATGAGGCATATGCTCCTGTATCAGAGTATTTATTGTATATCATTACGGGGACGAAATACAACCGGAGGCTTATCGACGCAGCACGACGTGCCGTTCATCATCCTGCCGAGGGTCCAAGGGTACGCTCATCCGTGTTTGCGTATCCCGAGCTTCCTCAACCGCGAATCAAAGGTGGAACGGTTTAATCCCGCAGCCCTGGCACACTTGGAGATGTTCCAGCGGTTTTGTTCAAGCAATTGGAGGACATACTCCCTCTCCAGGTCCTTCCACGAGCGATCGTCGAGGGTACGGGGCCTGTCCGGGACACGGCCCGATCCGGGCATTCGTTGCCGGGGCTCTGTATCGAAGGATTCCGGTGGGTTAACAACCATAAAGTGCTTCGGCAGATTGTCGAGGGAAATGACCGGATCGTCGTTTACCACAATGATATGTCTGACAAAGTTTTCAAGCTCCCTGATATTCCCCCTCCAGGGATAGTGCACCAGGCGGTCCAGGGCCTCATTGGACAGCCTCTTCGGCTTGATGCCCAGCCGTCTTGACTCCCTGTGGATAAAGCCTTCCAGGAGCAGCGGAATATCCTCACCCCTGTTTCTCAGGGGAGGAAGGTGCAGGGGGAGGACGTTCAGCCGATAGAACAGGTCTTCCCTGAATCGCTTCTCGGCAATCGCCTCTTTCAGATTGGCATTGGTTGCCGCTACGATCCGAACATCAACCCTTTTGGAAACATTACTGCCGAGGGGTTTGATCTCCCCGTCCTGAATGAACCGCAACAGGCGCGCCTGGAGATCATAGGACATATCGCCGATTTCATCCAGGAACACGGTCCCCCCGTTTGCGGTCTCAAAAAGGCCGTCCTTATCCCTGACCGCACCGGTAAACGCGCCCCGTTTATGCCCGAACAATTCGCTCTCCAGGAGGGTTTCCGGGATGGCGCAGCAGTTTTGCACCAGATAGGGATTCTCGCGGCGGTTGCTCAAACGGTGGAGCTCCCGCGCAAACAGTTCCTTACCCGTGCCGCTTTCCCCGGTGATCAGCACAGGATAATCAACCCTGGCATAGCTCTTCAGCTTCTCGTACTCGTTGAGAAAGCATCTGCTTTGACCGATGATCGCCTGATGGTCCTTAAACTCGCCAATGATCTTTTTGAGCTCCCTGTTTTCCTCGAGCTGCTTGTGGTAGTCGAAGTACTTGCTGATGGCGATTGAGCCCACCTTTATAATATCCTCAATTAATTCAAGGTAGTCCTTGTCCAGGTTCATGATGTTTCCGCTGCTCATGACATCGATGAGCTCAAGTGCGCCGAACACCTCACCGGATTCGAGGATGAGGGGGAAGCAGAGTATGAGGTTGCTCTTCAACGCAAAGTCCTGTTCGATTTGTTGAAAGTGCCGCTCGTCTTCACCGGCCTTTGCAATCGTCCTTCGCCCGTTTTCTATCACCCACCCCACAATGCTGGGGTGGTCGCTGCGTATGCTGATACCCTTCACCTTTTCGCTTTCCTCGCCCAGCGCCTCGATGCACAGGTACCTGGCCCCCTTTTTGACCCAAATGGATCCCCGTTCGACGTTCTGCAGCTTCAGGAGACTTGAAAGAAAGGCATTGAGGATGTCAGCGGTTTCGAATGGCTTTTTGATCATGGCGCACACTACCCGTTAATGAAGGGGATACAAAAAAATCTTTAATGATAAAGGACTATCCCAATAGAGCGTTACATAACCTGGCCTTTTATAATTTTAATAGTATATCATCATTTTTTTGAATTATCAATATTATTTCCATTACCAAACATTCGATTCGTTTTTTAACTTCTCCCTTCTCCATTCTCCCTTCTCCATTCTCCCTTCTCCATTCTCCCTTCTCCATTCTCCCTTCGACATTCGTTTTTATAATGATAATGAATATGCTGGGAACAAGGATGGAACTACCGAAATTTCGTTAATTTTATCTTAAAACAATACATCTGTTGTCATTTAATGATTTTTTTTAGATCCCACAGAAACGTATTTGGCCCGTTATTCCTTGTATACACAGGGTTTTGGTGCGATCTTCAAGATTGGCACATGAATTGCTTCTTAATAAATGCGTAACCTTGAAACGATCCATTGGCGTGTGATCACAACACCGTTCTCACGCCTCCTTGACATGAAAATCTCACGGAACATTCGCTGCGGCCATCATATTGCCTGCAGCACAACCGATTGAAGGGTCCCACGAAGGCCAAAAGAGGGTCGGCCTTATTTGGGGGGGAACAAAAAGGGATCGGCCCGGACGGAAACGGTTGGAGTGGGTTTTACAGCTCACATAAGTGCAATTGCTCTTTGAGTGGTTGCATGGAAACTCCGTTTCCAAATTTAAAAGCCTCCGGTTTTTACCGGAGGCTCTTTTTTTGTGCGTACGTGCAGACAAGGTAAGGGCCCTGGCGATACGATACAATCCTATTCCCGGGGCGAAAAAATCCCTTTCCTGGCCTTACATGTCTGGTGCAAAGGCACACCGTGTCGGATCATCGGGATACGGCCATAAGGGTGAAATATCGGCATACTACCGTCGTGGACAAGGCGAAAGGCGCCCATAGAGCCCGATCTCCTGCTCGAAATTCGGCGTGAACACGCCGGTCCCCATGGCTGCGGCGATCTCTTCCCTATCCCAGAAACGGACCGCCTCGATCTCTTCCCGGTTGAACTCAATGGCTCCGTCGAAGGTGCACTGATAACTGCGAATGTTCTCCGATTCCACCTCATTGCGCATCTTGTAATCGTAAAGATAATCCAGCGAAATTCCCTTGATCCCCAGTTCCTCCTCCAGCTCTCTTAATGCCGCCTCCTCATACGATTCCCCGGAGGCCACATGCCCTCCCACCGAGGTATCCCATTTGCCCGGCTGAATGTCCTTGTTCATCGACCTCTTCTGGAGCAGGAGCTGTCCCCGGGAATTGAAGACCAGTATATGGGCAGCCCGATGAATGAGACCGGGATTTCCGTGGCATTCACTCCTGAGTGCCCTTCTGAGGATCACGTTCTCTTCGGTTACGATATCGAGGTATTCGTTGTCCATGCATCCTCCATCGATGGTCGCAGTGGGGACATTTTTGAAGCCCTCCCTCATATGTTCATTCCTGCTATCGCCACAAAGCGACATGAGGAATTGTGCGATGGTTCCGGCCGGCCTCTCCCGTCAGAAGGGCCATCGCATCCGAAATGGCCGCCTATCAGGCGGCATTCCCGATGATTATGTCCGAAGCCAGACGCGCCGTGTGCATCGCCGAAGGAACCCCGCCCAGGAAAAGCTCGGAAACCGCATAAATGCCGACCATCAGGAGATGCTCAACAGGGGTTTCCACCAATATCCTTCCCCCGAGCACCCCTTCATGCTCCATGCTCCAACTCCATCCGGCAATGGAGCCCTTGTAGCGATGCCCCCAGTCCTCATAGGTCAACGGGGTTGCAGCCTCCATCACCTCGACTGCGGCGCCGAGACCAGGAATGATCCCCTCGACCGTATGTATCAGGGAGTGCGCAAGCCGTTCCTTGTACTCGCGGTATCCCCCTCCCCTCCTCTTCTCGCCGGTGCGAAAACCGGCAACGCATTCGTAGGGCAAATCCACACGGAGCACCATGGCGGCCTTTCCCGAAGGCATCAGGTCAGGGGCGTTGTCCGACCACAGGCAGATTTCGATCTCACGATTCCGGAAATCCTCCGGGCCGCTTTCCGCCTCCGGATCGAGACGGTGGCGGTAAAACACGTGGGTTGCCCTCAGACGGCCCAGGTCAATCCCTTTCGGATCTATCCCCAGATAAACGCACAACTCCGATCCGGTATAGGGGACCTCTTTGACCTTTTCCAGAAATGTCCCCGAAACATTGCGTTCATCAAGGAGGTCAAGAAACGTCCTCTTGTAATCGGTATTCGATACCACCCACTGGGATTCGAACACCCTCCCCCCTGCGGTCCTCACCCCGACCGCCCTTCCATCCCTGACCAGGATCTCCTCCACTGGCGCCCCCGTGTGCAGTTCCCCGCCATGACGCTCGAATGCATCACGGAGCAGATCGCATATGCCGTGGATGCCGCATGAGGGAAACCATATACCCTCCCACGACATGAGATTCCACATGGAGGCGAGCTTCAGCGCCGACACGACCGGCTCGTACGTCCCCTGGGAACCCAGCAGGCGTTTGAGGAATGGGTCGGACAGGGAGCGGTCGAGCATTGTACTGCAGGAGGTGCCTGCATATGCACTGATGCGCTCGAACCTGGAGAGAAAATCCCCCTTTGCATTCGCAGGCGTTCGCTCCCGCTCATAGCGGGAGAGATAGTCGGGGTGCCATCGATACACGTCCCTTACCAGGGAGATGATGTCTTCCATCTCCGCAAACAGGGGATCGATGCACTGTTCCCCAGGGAATGCCTGGTGCAGCATTCCCTTGAACTCCTCGAAAGGGCGCGAGTAAATGATATCCACAAAGGGGGTGATGAGTTGAAAGTGGTTTCTTTTAAAGGTGATCTCCGTTTCAATGCCGGTCTGGTCCAATAATTCCTGTACCAGGGAGGGGTAGCTGAAGGAGAGCGGTCCCATGGGGAAGGCATACCCGCCGCGACGGAAGATGTAGCTCGTGCCCCCGATGTGACGATCCTTTTCAAGGAGCACCACCCTCTTTCCCCCCTTTGCAAGCATCGCCGCGCACATCAACCCGCCTATTCCCGCCCCGATGACCGTGACATCATACGCCATGCCCTTCTCCTTGCTGCGGGAATGCCCGTACGAATGAATTCACTCGCCGTTTCCCCGGCCTATGGGGAGAATGTCGGCATAGGCAAATCTATTGCGCAGGACCACTTCACCGACCTCGACCTCAATACGTTCCGCAAACATCGGCCCGTCCACAACGACGGTGTGCATCTCTCCATTCTCCCCGCACGGGTCAACCCCCTCAGGAAATTCCTTCAGCAGGTCACCAGACCACTGGCGTCCCGCGAAGCCGGCTGGAAGCCTGGTGAGATCCACGCTGCTGATATATGCCTGAAGACCTGCGGCGAGCATCCGGTCTGCCAGCTCCACCGTGGGTATCCGCCACAGCGGAAAGAGCGGATCAATCCCCGTGCCTTTGAGCCTCTTCTCACGGTACCGCCGGACGTCTTCGAGAAACAGGTCACCGAAGGCAATGCATTCGGTCCCATTGGCAGCCAATCCGGCCACAAACCCGCCCATGATCGCATCGTATCGCTCGTTCGTGCAGGTGTCCGGCAGGTTGATCGTGTGCAGCGGCATGCCGGCGGCTTCTGCCTGCCGGCGAAGCAGCTCCATCCGTGTGGAGTGCATGGAGACGCGGTTGAACCGCTCGTTCACCACACTGAATAGACCTATGACCTCGACCGTTGGATCCTGGCGCAGCATGTACAGGGCCCATGCGCTGTCCTTGCCGCTGCTCCAACTCAATAGGGTTTTCTTCATGTGATTGCGTCAACTGATGTCCGTGATTTTATAAATCCTGCCATCACGGAAGGTGAATTCCGAGTGCCCGGTGAGCCGGAGCGACTCTCCCCCGGGCCATCGCCAATTTCATCATATTCCACAATGCCACGTGCGGTCTTCACTGTTTTTGGAACAACAGTACTGGATAATTTAGGATCTGGAATATCGTACGCAACAACCCCCCTTTCCATCCTTGGAGTAGCATCGAAAAGGTAAACGCGCCTGCGCTCAGTTCAAAGCACCACTTGCAATTGCCCGGCGATGGGACGTGAGATCATCGTTGGCGGTGACTTGCCTGGTGACCCGATTATCTGTACCCGATGAATAAGAATGGTCGCAACGGGTCACCAGGTCGGGTCAAGTGCCCTTGCTATAATTTTTTACAAATAGCGTGCAAGATAATGTTAATTTGTTTAGGCGTGTGCTTCGAACCACTAAACAAATTAACAAGGATGAACTTTCTCCCTCTGCTATCAGTCATGTTTTTGCTACACCATAGTATAGCTTCCTCAAGGATTTAGAATGTGCTCCACCAGATGTGTAGCTTATAATTTAAATTATCTCCTTTCTAATATCACTGATTGATAAAGCATTTGTTCTTTTCAGTATGAATCAATGTGTATAATATTAACAGACTCAACAGTAATATCTAATTTATTTACTCTATAATTAATTAAAAGTAGCTGAGAAAAGCAAACCGTAGGAGATGTTTTTAATCTTGCCCTCATCTTCGTCTGGAACTCTTCCGAAATAACCAAAAATCGCTAGACCAAGACCCCAATTATCAGAAACCCACCATTCTTTGCCCATGTTTAGATATAGTCCATAACCAGTATCAGAGGTTCCTTCATAACTATTGAATTCAATCGTATCTTTTGCCAAATTCAAAGAGCCGCCTATATAGACATTAGTTGGCATAAAGTAATATGTTATACCAATACCAAAATCAGAAATTCTAGAAGTTGTGTCGAATGTAGAATACTTAACACCATTTAATTCTATATCTGGATCTGAGATACTGATTCCACCTAATGTACCAAAAATTATTAAATTTTCTTTAATCGCTCCACCAATATCTAAACGAAAGGCTGAACCGTTCCCTGAAACTTCCATTTCAGTCCCGTCACTGTACCCTGTTCCTTTTGATTTAGTATCAGCAATACCTAATTGCATTCGCAAATAGAATCCTTTGTGCTCTCGAAGACCATAGGCATAAGAAAATGTACCATATGCCATTGTAATCAAATAAACTGCTATAATTGCAATTAATGATATCTTTTTCATTTTAATTTAGCCCCTTTTTATAAAATGATCTGATCAAATTCTATCTACGAAGCTGTTCTATAATAACTTTCAATTTATAAACAAATCTCCATAAAAAGCCAAAGCAATCAAATAGGAAATGTTTCATTTGGTCTTATCGGCAGATGATGCAAAACTTCTCGGGTAGTACAAGATAAAATAATAGTCGAGCAAAAAGACAGTGCGGCAAACATCTTTGGTATTTTACTATGCACGATATGCTCCATTTTTTATCCCTCCTTTCATTTTTAACATAAATTAATTCATAGCGTTTCATGCAAACTCAAGTTCTCCAACCTCGTGAACACATGGGATTCTGCCGCGGTTTAGTTCTTCATAAATATCTCTTAGATTCTCTTTTCGCTCTTCAATAGTTTCTTCTTGTTTAGATCTTCAATTGTTTCTCCTTGGGTCATGTGGTCTGGATAGTCTTCGAGGCATCCAATCCACATATCATCCTCTTTGTAAAAAATAAATCTTACGGTTTTCATTAAATTATCATCTTCTTTTTTCCCTAATAGCGTATACGCCGTGAATTCGGATGAGAGTGAATCACGAAGGGTATCGATTATCCGATCAGTCGAGCCTTGATTTCCGCACCTGTTGAATAAATAGACACACTCTGCCTATCCCATTATTGACCTATTGTAAAGTTTCTGTTATTTTACTGAATAGGTTCATATTCATTTCCGGAAGCTATCAAATCGGACATCTGTCTTTTAGCGTCTAAAGACTATCCCAATGTAGCTGAATTCCTGGTGGGTAATGGTATTTTGAGAATAGTATCAGAAGCTTAGGATAATATCAATATTCAAGTAAAAGGGAATGTCAAGCATATGGATACCTTAACGGACGTCTATAAACAGTGCCTTGAGGCAGAGAAGGTCCCGCAAAACCGTATCAGGTGGTATCTATCATGGGTCCCGAAAATCTCCTGTGCCGCTTGAACAACGAAACCCGGAGGATGTTGAGGAAGAGATCAATCGCCTGTTTGATCACCTGACAGGAACATATGCGCTCATGGGGGGATTGTTGTATGGAACCGGTATGCGGCTGATGGAATGCATACGCCTGCGTGTGGCTGACGTCGATTTTGATCTTGGGCAGTCCGGCCGGCAACTGGGTGTCAGGAGTCCTGTAGACATGTGACGGGAGGCATGCATGTTTCTTCCCACCACCCGCGAGGAAATGGAAAGGCTGGGATGGACCGGCCTGGACGTGATCCTTGTTTCAGGGGATACCTACATCGACTCCCCCTTTTCGGGTGTTGCCCTGATCGGCAAGGTTTTGCTCGAAAAGGGGTATCGAGTGGGCATCATTGCCCAGCCCTGCCTGGACAGCGCACGGGACATTGCCCGGCTGGGGGAGCCCTCCCTGTTCTGGGGGGTCACATCGGGCTCGGTCGATTCCATGGTGTCCAACTATACGGCATCCGGAAAGAGGCGAAACAGGGACGACCTCACCCCGGGCGGATTCAATGCCAGAAGGCCGGATAGGGCCCTCATCGCCTATGCGAACCTCATACGCAGGCATTTCAAACATACGGTTCCCGTCGTGATGGGCGGCATCGAGGCCAGCCTGCGGAGGATTGCCCACTATGATTACTGGAGCGATGCGATACGGCGTTCGATCCTGTTCGATGCAAAGGCGGATATCATTGTATACGGCATGGGGGAGCGGGCGTGCCTGGAGATTGCGGAGAGACTGAAAAAGGGCTCGGATCTCCATGATTGCAGGGGGATATGCTGCATCGGCGATGCCCCTCCGCACGGATACATACGGCTTCCCTCCTTTGAAGAGGCGGCGGATGACCGGCACCTGTTTTCCCGGATGTTCACCACATTCTACGAGAACACCGACCCTGTTCATGCACAGGGCCTCTGCCAGCGACATGGGAAGCGATACCTCATCCAGAACCCGCCCCAGCCGGACCTTTCAGCGGAGGAACTGGACCGGGTCTACAATCTCGACTACGAACGGGAGGTCCACCCCTTCCATGCCGGGGAGGGGGGCGTCAAGGCTATCGAAACCATCCGGTTTTCCATCACCACCCACCGGGGATGTTATGGTGAGTGCAGCTTCTGCGCCCTGTCCATACACCAGGGAAGGCGGGTGGTTTCCCGGAGTGAGGAATCGATCCTCAAAGAGGCCGAAGCAATGACCAGACATCCTGCGTTCAAGGGGATTATCGCAGACGTGGGGGGTCCCACCGCCAACATGTACGGCATCGAGTGCGGCAGAAAGGAGAAGTCGGGGGCGTGTAAGGACCGGCATTGCCTTTTCCCGTCGCTATGCCCCACACTGAAGCCGAGCCACTTGCGTCAGGTCAATCTTTTGCGGCGCCTCAGGGGGATTCCGAAGGTCACCAGGGTATTCGTCGCATCGGGGATCCGCTACGACCTTATCCTGAGCGATAAGCGATCGGGGGAAACCTATCTGCGGGAGCTGGCAGCCCACCACATCTCAGGCCAGTTGAAGGTTGCGCCCGAGCACGTGGCGGACCATGTGCTGAGGCTCATGGGAAAGCCCTCCCGGCGGCTCCTTCTCCGCTTCAGGCAGCTCTTTTTCGAAATCACAAGGGAGCTCGGCGCCCGGCAATTCCTCACCTACTACTTCATCGCCGCGCATCCCGGGTGTACAACGGAGGACATGATGAAACTCAAGCGGTTCGCCGCGCGCGAGCTCAGGCTTCGGCCCGAACAGGTGCAGATCTTCACCCCCACCCCGTCGACCTTTTCCACGCTCATGTACTGGACTGGTATCGATCCGTGGACTGGCGAAGGGATCTTTGTGGAGCGGGACAGGGCCGGGAGGGAACGGCAGAAGCGGATCATGAAATACGATGCCCGGCGATTTATGGAGATGTCGAACGCCCCCTAATAACATTCGGACATGCACGTCGTGATCGAGGCATATCCTTCGTGCGGATAACTCGTTGAAAAAGACCATTCGATTAGGCACTCAAGGGGTGTAACCATGCGATAACAGAATAGCCGTTTCGTTGCTCACACCGGGGGTATCAAAGGAGAATTCCCCTGAGATCCTCCAAAGGAGGGAACGGAACCCGTTGAGATACTATATCCATAATCGCTATGCTAAAAATCATAAATCGTATATTTTTATGGACAGAACAGCACGAAGACAACCGATAATGAAGTTTTTTATTCAATATAATCAATAAGTTAAAAACTGCCATTATCACCCTCCATGGCACATTCCTTGCTCTCTAACGGGGTAGAACGGTCACGCTTCCCCGTGTAGTTCTCCATGCGACTCCTTCTCATTATGCAGTTCCTTCTTCCCTCTCATATACTGTGGGAGGCCATAGCCGACATATCACCACGAACGCGCGATAATCGATACCACCTGTTCCCAGAACAACGTGGCCGTCCAACTCGAGGTGGGCATCTTCATGCCCACCTCGAGAAAATACCCTGCTGTACCGGGCAGGATTGCATACACTTCCGGGATTACTCTTACTCACATCTTACATCGGAATGAAAGGGGGTGTGGAGGTGCAACACTATCGGCAATGGTTCCGGAACGAGGAACCAGGGTTTGAAAAATGCCTTTGCTGGTGGAGGAGAAGGAGAAAATGAAAACCGCGCAATCATTGCTTCTATTGATGAGTATGGCGCTTATAGGGATCGTCATTCTCATTGCAGGGGCCTGCAATGTACACCCGTCCATCCTTTTCTCAGGGAGCGGAAATATCTACGGTAATGTCCCGGGGGTATTCGGGATGTATCCCTCCATAGGGGGGATCTATAATCTCCATGGGTATGGAGGATTGTACGGCGGGCTCTATGGAATCGGGTCAGGCCTGAACCTCGGATTCCCCGCGATCCCCGCCGGAATATACGGAATGGGCCTGTTTGGCGGAAGTCTCGGCGGCCTCTACGGACTCAATCCCTTTCTCGGCCTTGGGGCCATGTACCGCATGTTCGGGCCATGGGCACTCCTGAACAACATCGGCAATGCCGGCAACATCGGCAATACTATCTCTCTTGGCTCACTGTCCCTCGGCCTATTGCCTGCGTCATTGTTACCGGCGGTTCCTTCCGTTCCTGTGGTCGCCGCAGAGCAGGCAGGCACATGGACCGGAACCTGGTACAGCTATATCAAAATCACCGATTTCGGATCAATGAACCTCACCCTCATAGAGGATGCAACAAACAGCCTTCTCTCCGGGGAGGTAAATCTTCTGCTGAATAATATAACCGCCTCGATACCGGCTCAGGTGAAGGGCGTCTACAGCGGCGGCTCTACATTCATCCTCTCCGGTGGAAATAATACCATATTCACCAGCACGTTCCTGCTCGTTCCCTCAGCCACCCTCTACTCCATCCAGCTCACCTGCACGTTGACGAGTCCGACCAGCATGACCGGCTCATATGTCATTCAGGATCTTGTAAAACTGTTTAGCAGTGATATCGGAAACTTCACCCTTACCTGTATTTCCGTGCCTCTGTAAGCCATCAATCAGGGGGTGGATGTCATTCCCCGTGAGGATTCCCGAATCATCCGGAAACGGACGGCATGGGTTCCCTCATTACCACTGAACCGTCTCAGCCGAACCTGGAGAGAACTTTCGTGCCCACCCAGGGGCGGCATCCATCCTCTCCCAAGTAAAAAACAAGAAATTGCAGCATACAGTGTCTTTGCAATGATGAATGGCCCAATTCTGCCGGGCCATTGATTGTAAGCCACTGATAATAGCACGCCCTTATCGGTATGGTTTTTCCCGAAAAAAAAGAAAGAATGCGGGCTGCCTTGTTTTATTCAGGCAGCCCGTCTTCATGGTTAGGAGGGTAGGGAGATGGCTATATAACCGGTGCAGTCAGGGTCAGTTGGAATTCACCTGAATCGGCATTCAGCTTATAGATATCCTGCACATCATACGTCCCTGTCATCGTGACCGGGCTTGTCATGACACAGACAAGATTGATGGTGTAAAGGGGAATGGCGCTGGTAAAAACCGGCACCAGCACCAGCGAGCTGAAGAAACTCTGATTCCCTCCGGAGAGGATGAATGTCGCCACTGCCCCGCCTGTTCCGGTAATGCCCAAACTGCCGGGTCCAACGGTAGTGAGATATCCTGTTACATCGGCAGGTATCGAATTTGTGACCTTGTTCAGGAACAGATTCACCTGCCCGCTGAGCACACCCGTCAGCACATCCTCAACGAGGCTCATATCCATGAACCCACCCTTCAGGGTAACGAGACTCGTCCAGGTGCCTGACCACGTGCCGGCCTGTTCCGCTGTGAGCACGGCCGTTTGTATCGGAGTACTCTGAGTGATTGTGTTAGGAAGACCCGCATTGCCCAGGAGCCCCATTGTGCCGAGGAGTCCTCCGAGGCCGGAGAGCCCGCCAAGGCCATACAAGCCGCCAAGGCCGCCGAGACCGCCGAGACCGGAAAGACCGTACAGGCCACTCAGGCCGCAGAGCCCGCCAAGGCCCAGGCCATACAGGCCCCCGAGACCGGAAAGCCCGTACAGGCCGTATAATCCCCCGTACATGCCGCCAACCCCATAGAGACCCATGCCGTAGAGCCCGCCCAAGCCATACAAACCGCCCAGACCGTACAGGCCCCCGAGGCCGGAAAGACCATACAGGCCGTATGAACCTCCATACAGGCCACCAAGGCCATAGAGACCCATGCCGTACAATCCTCCAAATCCGTATGATCCAAGTCCTCCATAAAATCCCGACGAAAAAAGACCAAAGTAGGCATTGCCGGGGGAGACAGCAAGCAGGACCATCAATGCGAGGATTATGATCACGATTCCTGAACCCAGTGTTGCACGCACTAACCTCTTCATGCAGTACCTCCATTTATGAGATCCATTCCAACAATCCGTTCGAATCCGCATGGGGAAACAATCACCGCAGTCACTCATGTTCAGACAATCCCGGTGGTCTGTTCATGAAAAAATGATGATACCATGGCATGTGCATCATGTCTTACATCCTCTGCTCCATAATAATACATATAAAACAAGTAGATAACGATATGTTCAAGAAAATAAATGGGGTGAGATACGTAGTCTCAGGATTTGTAGCGCTGAAGGATCAATTGCCTCCTGCAATCCGGATGATGCAGGTTTTCGAGGAATAACAAGCCTGGAACATAAGATCTGTTCCGGTGAGATGTTGTACACATATCCACAAGGGCAAGGCACAGTGCGGCATCAGCACCGCAGGTGCGACAGCAGATCTGCTCATCGTGCCCAATATGAGGTGAAAGGGAAAAGTGAAAATCCATGATCTCATCGGGAAAGACACATCTGCACTGAGCATACTCTTCACCTTGCAGGGAGAGAAGGGCGCATATGCTGAAGACGAGGATAATCACGACACCGGCATAAAACCGCCGGCGCACTGCAATATTCCTTAACAGGCAGGTACTCATAAATGCTCCTACCTTACGAGGGTGTGCTGTTAGCTGCTGGTGACTGTTGCCGACTTTTTTATAAGCAAGGAGCATTCCAGAGGGAAAAATTTTGACTATCTTTTATTTTTTCTAGAATATCAGTAATAAAGTTGCTTTTTTATATCCAAGTTACCCCATTTCTCATAAACCGACCATACAATGTATGATCAAGAGACATAGGTTTTATGGATATTCATGAAGAAGAGATATCGGCACAATCGAAAGGAGGGGTATGGAACAGCCGGGCGCACTGCCGGCCTTTGGCACGGGTGGACGAAGCAGCGGTTTAGTGAGCGTTTGTCGAAAGGGCTTCACCCTGTGCATTCCTATAGAGATCCCGCGCCCTATAGGAGCTCCTGACAAATGGTCCGCTCGCTGCATCGGAAAATCCCATGCCGAGCGCGATCCCCTTCCACCGATCGAATTCCTCCGGAGGTACGAACCGTTCCACCGGCAGGTGATCCCTTGTCGGCTGGAGATACTGCCCCAGGGTCAGGATGCTGCAGCCTGCGGCACGCAGATCACCGAGGGTTTCCTTCACCTCCTCACCCGATTCCCCGAGTCCGAGCATGAGACCCGACTTCAATGGGATGCCGGGCGCATACGCCCCCGCATTTCTGAATATCTCGATGGAGCGATGATAGTCGGCACCGGGACGGACCAGGGGGTACAGGCGGGGTACCGTCTCGATATTGTGGTTCAGCACGGCAGGCCGGGCATCAAGGACCGTCCGGAGGGCATCGATGCTCCCCTGCAGGTCGGGAATCAGAACCTCAACGAGGGCATCGGGCACCCTTCCCCTGATTGCCTCGATCGTTGCCGCAAAAAGCCCTGTCCCGCCATCCGGGAGATCGTCCCGGGTAACCGAGGTAATCACCACATAGTGTAATCCCATTCTCTTGACCATCTCTGCGACCCTGGCAGGTTCTTCAGTATCCGGAGGGCCGGATGGCCCGTGCTCGACCGCACAGAAACGGCACCTGCGCGTGCACCGGGGCCCCATAATGAGAAACGTCGCCGTATGGCGGGAAAAACATTCCCACATGTTGGGACATTGCGCCTCCTGGCATACGGTATGGACACGGCCTGCATGAATAAGCCCCCTCACCTGCTCGAACGCACCCCCCTTGGGAAGTCTCCGCCTCAACCATGGGGGTTTTCTGACCATCCTATTGTTATTTCCTTGATTTATATGACCCACGGTCACTCTCTAATGCGCCAAAATGGGGTCACCAAAATGGGGTCAGGTCTTGAAATATCAGTTTTTTGCATCAAACGCTCATGCCACTTTGTGGGGCCACGAAGAATGAAAATATGATTCTATTTTCGGAACAAACCCTCATGCCCCTTCGGGGCGCCACTAAGAATCAAAATGCTATATTTTGAGATGAATACAGGATATTCTCGGAAAAAAAACTGTCAATTCAAGACCTGACCCCACGCCACCCCCGGGGGAGGGCTTTCCCTCAGTGTCACCCCGAACACGCTCTCTGTATGGCGTTTCACGTTCTCACGGATCTCCTCCATGCGCACCGTGCCCGAGATCTCCTGCGCAATCGAGGTCATCTCGATCCCCTTCAACCCGCAGGGATTGATCCAGGAGAACGCCTCCAGGGAATTCATCACATTGAGCGAGGCCCCGTGGAAGGAGATCCCCCGGCGGATGGCGATGCCCACGCTTCCGAGCTTCTTTTGCCCCACCCATACCCCCCTGTTGAGGGGGCTCCGCATAGCCGTGACGCCGTAGTCCGCGGCAGCCCTCAGCATGACCTCCTCGAGGCGATCAATGAGATCAGCCACGCCAATGCCAGCCCGGCGAAGGTCGATGATCGGATAGATGACGATCTGACCGGGACCGTGGAAGGTGATGTCTCCCCCGCGCTCGATCCTGATGATCGAGATCCCCTTCGTCCGCAGAAAATCCCCGGTCACCCGGAGGTTTTCCAACCCGGCCCTGCGGCCGGAGGTATACACGGGATTATGCTCCGTGAGAATCACCACATCCCGATCAAGGGACCCCTCTTTCCGCGCGGTTACGAGGGAATGCTGAAGGTCCCATACCTCCTTGTAGTCGACCACGGGAAGCTCGATGCAGAACCACTCAAGTGTTTTCCTTCCGACCATTATGTGTGGGCAGAGCTTATGCTTCCCCTGGAGGTAATTTTCCTGGGGGGAAGCCCAAGCCTCTTGATGCCCACCTCTGCGATCTGGGTGATGGGATCGTACATCTGGGATACCGGGGGATTATAGGCAAGTTCGGTATCCAGGAGGTCATGAAGGCCCATCCCCGCCTGGATGGCAAGGCTGAACAGGTTGATCCGCCAGGAGGCCCCCTCCCTCCCCGCTGCCTGGGCTCCCAGGAGCCTTCCGGTCCCCGCCTCGCACACCACCCTCAGGTGAAGGGGATGGGCATCCGGCATATAGTGGGGCCGTATCTCCCGGACGGTGGATACCGCCTTGGCATCGAACCCGAGCTTTTGAGCCCGCTCAAGGGTATAGCCGGTGGATGCCACCTGCAGCCCCCCGATAACGGTGAGAAAGGTGTTGAGTGCACCCGGATAGGAGGTATCACCGCCTGCGGCGTTCACCCCCGCCGCCATCCCCTGCCGAAAGGCTGCGGTTGCAAGCTGCATGGTGTCCGGGGTGCCGTCGATGCGGGAATGCGTCCGAACAAGGTCACCCACCGCATACACATCAGCCGCCGAGGTCTCCATCCTGTCATTGACCACGATGAACCCCTTGTCGGTCTGCGCCCCCGCCATATCGGCAAGACCCAGGTCGCCTCTCATGCCCACGGCCATGACCACGATGTCGCACTCGATGGTCTCCCCGGCGATCTCCACCGATTCCACCCGGTCCGTTCCATTGATCCGATCGATCCCCCTGCCGAACAGGACGCGCATGCCCATCTTTTCCAGATGATCCGTGATGATCGTTCCCATGGCCGGATCCAGGTTACGGGGAAAGGGGTGCGGGGTCCTCTTGGTCACCGCCACATCGAGCCCCCGGCCCCTGAGTCCTACTGCCGCCTCCAGTCCCATGGCGCCGCCTCCCACCACCACCGCCCTCCCCTTCCGTGATTCCTGTGCGGCCTTGAGCAGGTCCCTTCCGGATTCGATGTTCCACAGGGCGTGCACCCCCCTTCCCATGAATTCCCGTGCACCGGGTATGGGGAGGATGACCGGGAGGGCGCCGAAGGCAAGGATAAGGGCATCGTACCCGATCTCCTTCTCCTCACCGGTGGCGGAGTCCTTCGCCCTCACCACCTTCCTTTTCTTATCAATTCCGATTGCCTCGTGCCGCAAAAGCTTGGTCAGCTTTGTGCCGAATGCGGGCACCTCGTACTTGAGGGCATCGAAGTCTTTGACTAAGCCCTCGACGACATAGGGAAGACCGCAGGGTGAGAACTGGTCGAAGTCACGCCTCTCGATAATGGTGACATGGCACTTCCGGTTGAAGGAAAGGGCGGACTTGGAGGCATAGAGCCCCCCCACACCAAGGCCTATGATGACAATCTCGAGGGACTCGGAAGCAGGCATCCCTTAACCCCCGAGGCAGGGCTTCCGTGCGGCGGTCACCTCATCCAGGCGTTTGACCTTGCACTTGACCGGGGCATTGTGGAGAAGGTCGGGATTCTGCCCTGCCTCTTCGGCAATGGCCTTGAATGCCTCCACGAACCGGTCGAGGTCCTCCTTGGTCTCCGTTTCGGTCGGCTCGATCATGATGGCACCATGCACCACCAGAGGGAAATAGACCGTGGGCGGGTGGAATCCGTAATCCATGAGCCGCTTGGCCATATCCAGGGTGACGACCCCCGACGCCTCCTGGTTCTTGTCCGAAAACACGCACTCGTGCATGCAGGGCCGATCGTAGGGAAGGTGCAGGGTCCCCTTCAACCGCTCCTTGATGTAATTTGCATTCAAGACCGCAAGGGTGCTCGCCCGCTTCAGGTTCTCGGGCCCCATCATGCGGATGTAGCTGTACGCCTTGAGCATAACCCCCGCGTTTCCATAAAATGCCGAGACCTTGCCGATGGATTGGGGATGGTCGTACGAAAGGAGATATCCGTCACTCCCCTTCTCCACCCGGGGGACCGGGAGGAAGGGCGCAAGGTGTGCCTTTACGCACACGGGACCCGAGCCGGGCCCCCCGCCGCCGTGGGGCGTCGAGAAGGTCTTGTGGAGGTTCAGGTGCATCACGTCCACACCGATCTCCCCCATTCGGACAATCCCCATGACCGCATTCAGGTTCGCGCCGTCGCAGTAAACCAGCCCGCCCTTTTCGTGGATGATGCCGGCGATCTCCCGGATGTTTTCCTCGAAAAGGCCGAGGGTGTTCGGGTTGGTCACCATGATCCCCGCGGTGTCCTCGTCCATGACCGCTGCGATGGACTCCACCGAGAGGATCCCCTGGTCGTTTGACCCCACCGGCACGGGTGTATACCCGCACAGGGCCACACTCGCGGGATTTGTCCCATGGGCGGTGTCCGGCACGATGATCTTGGATCGGCGGGCTCCCTTGCTCGTGTGGTATGCATGGATGAGGAGCATGCCGGTGAGCTCGCCGTGGGCACCTGCAGCAGGCTGAAGCGTGGTGGCATCCATACCGGTGATCTCGGCGAGGTATCCCTCCAGCTCGTACATCATCCTGAGCACCCCCTGGGAGAGAGTGCCGGGAAGGAGGGGATGGGCACCGGCGAATCCCGGGAGGCTCGCCTGTTTTTCATTGGTCTTTGGACTGTACTTCATGGTGCAGGAGCCGAGGGGATACATGCCGGTGTCCACACCGAAATTCCACTGAGAAAGGCGGGTGTAGTGCCGTACGACTTCCACCTCGGAGAGGTCGGGGAAATCGGGTCCCTCACCGGTCAGTGCTGAGGGAAGCGGAGCTGCCTCGACATCGCGCCGGGGCATGGAGAACCCCCTCCTCCCCTTTTTCCCCTTCTCCCACAGGAACGGTTCGTTCAGGATAAGACCGGTGGTTCCGACGGTTTCGCTCATGATCGCACCTCCTGTATAAGGGCGTCCAGGTCCTGCCTGGAGAAGGTCTCCGTGACGCACATAAGGTAGTGTCCGGGAAGCTCGGGATAGTAAGGCTCAAGGGGAAGCCCCGCAACAAATCGCTTCTCGATAAGACGCCGGTACAGGGCCTCATGTTCTCCCGGAAACGCCACCACGAACTCGTTGAACGTGGGGGTGTCGAACGGAATCCTGCATCCGGCGCCGGCAAGCCCCCGCTTCAGGTACTCGGCCTTGTCAAGGTTGAGCTGGGCAAGCTCATGCATGCCGGTCCTCCCCAGGGAGGCCATGTATATGGCAGCAGTGAGTGCGCACAGGCTGTTGTTGGTGCAGATGTTGGAGGTTGCCCGCTCCCTGCGGATGTGCTGCTCCCTGGTGGCGAGGGTCAGGACGAATCCCCTCCTCCCGTCCAGGTCGGTGGTCTTTCCCACCAGCCTGCCGGGGAGGTTACGCATGTATTTCCGGAGGGTCGCGAGGATGCCGAGCCCGGGTCCGCCGAACGAGCGGGGTATGCCC
>JBLIRP010000037.1:0-34590 GCA_049472355.1 bacterium
GTATCAATATCTATTATCCGCTGTACGACAAAAAGGGGAACGCAACACCCACCGGATTCGTCACCTGCACCACCTGCCACGAACCGCATCGATGGGACCCGCAAAACAAGTACTATCCGGCAAAAACGAATATCGAGGGGGATCCGACGAACAGCTTTCTCAGGAACAAGGGGCCGGCCTTTTCCATTTGCCTTGACTGCCATGGCCTTGACGCCCTCTTGAAATACAAGGGCTACCACCAGCCCGGGGAGTGGCAAACAAAATACTGGAGAGAGCAGGAAAGCGAACATTCAGGACACCGGCAGCCCCTCGGTTTTCGTTGAGCTGAAGGGGGGCGATTGCAGCGGCGAGAAGGGCCTTCAGGTAAGATTGATATTCCCATTCGGCGGCCTGTTTTTCACGGGATTGGAAAGGATTCCGTATTTCTCGAGCTTGTCATAGAGGGTGCGCCGGCTTATCCTCAATATCTTGGCGGCCTTTGAACGGTTGAAATTAACCTGTTCCAATACCCTTATGATATGCTCTTTCTCCGTCTTATCCATGATATCGGTCAGGGATTCGGGATTTTCAATGCCGGGTTCATGGTTGACATAACTGTGATCAAGGTAGATCTCCCTGGGTTTGATCATGGAACCCCGGGTGATGAGCACGGCCCGCTCTATGACATGCTCCAGTTCACGGATATTTCCCGGCCATCGGTACTCCATGAGGATAATCAGCGCCTCCCGGGTGATGCCCTTCAGTTTCTTTTTGTTCATAGTGGCATATCGTTCAATAAAATGATTGACCAGGACCGGAATATCCTCCATCCTTTCGCGTAAGGGGGGGAGCACCAGGGGGATCGTTGCGATCCGGTAATAGAGGTCCTTCCTGAAGCTGCCCTGCGCGGCCGCCCTTTTCAAATCCCTGTTGGTGGCGCAGATGATCCTTACATCCACCTTTTTTATCTGGTCGCTTCCCACCGGTTTGAGTTCCTTTTCCTGGATAACCCTGAGCAGCTTGCTCTGGGTTGACAGGGGGGTGTCCCCCACCTCGTCCAGGAATACGGTGCCGCCGTGCGCTGTCTCAAAGACGCCCGGGCGCGCATAGGTGGCGCCGGTGAAGGCCCCCTTGACGTGACCGAACAGCTCGCTTTCCAGGAGGGTTTCCGTCAGGGAACCGCAATCGATGGGGAAGAAGGGCTTGTCACGTCTGGAGCTGCTGTAATGGATGGCCCGGGCAAGCATCTCCTTTCCGGTGCCGCTTTCCCCCTCGATGAGGATATTGGCGGAGCTGTCCGCAACCTGCTCCACAAAATCGAAGAGGCGCTGCATCTTTTTGGATTTGCCGATGATATTGTGGAATTGATACCGCTCCTGGACCTCTTTCCTCAGGTGGTCCAATTCCCGGTAGAGTGCCCCGTAGTCAAGGGCCTTGCGGATAATGACCCTGATCTGTTTCAGGTCGAACGGCTTTGTGATGAAGTCATGGGCCCCCCTCTTCATGGCCTCCACCGCCTGCTCCACGGTGCTTGCGCCGCTGATCATGATAAAGGGTATGGAGGGATATTTGCCCCGTATTCGTTCCATCAATTCCAGCCCATCCATCTCGGGCATGACAAGATCGGAAAACACCAGATCAAAGACCTGATCATCCATAATGTTCAAGGCATGTGTGCCGTCCTCTGCCACGGCCACCTCATATCCCTCCTCGGTAAGCGTGGATGAGATAAGACGCAAAAAATTCGGCTCATTATCGACGATCAGGATACGTTCGGTCAAAACCCTTTACTCCTCTTGTTTCGGTTTTTCCACCCCTGTCAAGGGCAGATGAATGATCATGCTCGTTCCCTTTCCTATTTCGCTCTGAGCATGAATCGTGCCTCCGTGGGCCTCGATGATCCTCCGGGAAAGCGAGAGCCCCAGCCCGGTCCCCTCATCCGCCTTCGTGGAGAAGAAGGGATCGAATATCCTGTTGAGGTTCCCCGGGTGGATACCTGATCCCTCGTCCTGGATGATCAATTCGAGCATCCTTCTGAGCGCCCGCCCCTTTGCGCTCAACCGGATATGGAGCCTCCCCCCCTTCGGCATGGCATGAACCGCATTTAACACGATATTGACAAGTACCTGCTGAAATTGATAGATATCCACCTTCACATAGATGGTTTCCTCACCCATATCCTCCACCACCTGGATATTATGTTCCTTCAGTTTGTAGTCGAATAACTGAATCACGGAGTGCACCACATCGGCAATATTGCATATGCTCTTCTGGAGACGTCCCGGCCGCACGAAATTGAGGAGGTCACGAATAATGCGATTGCAGCGAAGGCACTCCTGTTCGACGATCTTCAGCTCCTCGAAAACCCCGTGGCCCGAACCAATCTTGTCAAGGATCCGCTGGACGAAACCGGTGATGATACCCAGCGGATTACTGATTTCATGGCACAAACTCGCGGCGATCTCTCCCATGCAGGCAAGTTTTTCCGAATGGATCAATTGCCGCTCAATTTTTTTGTTTTCCGTCAGGTCCTTGATGATCTCCAGCACCTGAACAACCCGGTTATCCCTATCTTTGATCGGGGCAAAGGTAATCTCCTCATACCGTTCAACACCGTCCCAAAAGGTATGTGAATGGCTGATCGTCTTTTCCGAGCCATCCTTGAAAACCGTCTTGAGGGGGCAGTTGTTGATGCACGAGGCGGTCCGGTTCTGGGACAGCTCATAGCAGAATTTTCCGACCACCTCATCGATTCCCATATTGACCATCGTTGCAAATTTATTGTTGGCGAAGACGATGCGATACTCACTGTCCACAACCATGATGATATCCTGCAGGTTGTCGAGTATCTTCTGAAAATTCTCCACGGTGTGCATGTACTCGCGATCCCTTCCCTATTGATGTTCCGCGTTGTACGATTCCATTACCTTGCTTCGATCTATGTGGCAGAGTGAACACAGAAGGTCCCTTTCCTCGAGACGAAGCTTTGTGCCCTTGCGGCCGTCATGGGGATCATGGCAGGTAAAGCAGGCTACCTGGCCGCTGGTGGTCAGAGGGATGATTTGTGAGGTCTCTGCCTTTGACAACCTGATCCTTTTTTCAACGGGTATATGCCTCCAGAATCTTTTGATGAATCTGCCGTTGTGATCAATCCCGTACGGGTGTTTCTTCTCCTTGTTCGGGTGGCACCCTATGCAGTAGAACCTCAGTGAGGCCCGATACCCGAAGGGCTGCCGATCCTCTCCCATAGGGGCGAAATCCTCCTCAGCCGGCCTATTCCCCTTGCGCTGGTTTGCCCTCGGCTCCACCCTTCCGTAATGCCTGAAGTGACACTGCCGGCAGCTCTTGTTCACGTCGGAGATCCTCAACTTCGGGCCGGGCCTGCTGTCGTGGGGATTGTGACACGAGGTGCACATCACCTGACCGGAGAGGCTCACCGGGGTGATTTTGAAGGATTGATCATGGGATATGCTCACCCGTTGTTCTTCGGACAGCCCTGCCCAAACGGACTCTATATAGCGGCCGGCATGGTGTGCGCCGAACGGGTGCCTGCGCACCTCCACCGGATGACACCCTATGCAGTACAAGCGGAAGGGCGCCTTGAACTTGAATCCGAATCGCTTCTCTCCCTTTTCATCCGTTTCTATGGCATGGCAGTAGAGGCAGCGCTCCTCACGGATGTCCCCGTCCTCGGCGATCTGGTCGTGGGGATTCGTCTTTGCGTAGTCGTCCTTTACGTGACATACCAGACATACCTCAATCCTGTTTCTATAGGGCCCGCCCCTTAAAAACAAGGGATTCTCCTTCTCACCCTGGCAGCGTATCCGGTGGCAGGTGACACAGGTGACCTTGCCGTCGGTCAGGGGAAAATCATCGGGGATGTGTATCCTTCTCTCCTTGGAAGGGACCACGTCCACCGGATGATTATCCGCGCGCGCCCGTTTGTTGTCATGGCATTCCTTGCATATCCTGACTGTATCCCGACCGTACTTGAGGTATAGAGGCCCCTCCTTCCCCCTGGGCTCCTTTACGTGGCAGAGAAAGCAAAACACGCCTGTCTTGTGGGGATCAACCATCTCCGCCCGCTTCTTGAATGCCTCGTAATCCCGTCTGAGCCTGAACGGCATGTCCGCTTCGGCCTCGCCCTCGCGGATCCAATGACAGCTTGTACAGGTGACCCGGCCGAGGGAAAGGGGCAACGGGAAATCGGGCATCTGGGCCCTCAATATGTCAAAAATCTTCGGCATCACCATAAGACGACAGCTCTGGGGGACCCGGGGATGACATTCGAAACAGCCCTCGTCATAATCCTTGACGAAGGCATGGGGATCCGATGTCTCCTCGGCATGCACCATTCGTTCCTGTAAAGGCCAGGCCATCAGCAATACCGCAATGATGGACACCAGGGCTACTCCCCTGCCGGGGACGTTGTATCCAGAATATGACAATACAGGCACCGATCCTCCTTAAGCTCGCCGTGTTCATCAATCTGCTCATGGGGATTGACGGCCCGATACCCCTCCCTTTTATGGCAGTTAAGGCATGCATCCACTCGTTTTTCATAGGGCCCGCCCCTCAGGAATTTCGGGTTTGTCTCCCCCCCCTGGCATCGTATGTCATGGCACGTCACACAGGTCACCTTCCCCTCGTGCAGGGGGAATCTCTCATCCAGTTGTATTCCCTTTCCTTGAGACGGGGATATGTTAACGGGGTGGTTGTCCGCTCGAGCCCGCTCGTTGTTGTGACAATGGGTGCAGACAGTCACCCTGTCGCCGTCGTATTTCAGGTCAAGGGGACCATCCTCCTCACGGGGTTCGCTGTCGTGGCAGAAGATGCAGAAGATCCCCGCTCTGTGGGGGTTGATCCGTTCCGCCTGTTTCAAAAAAATGGAATATACCCTTTTTATCCTTTTTCCGTGCACCATATGGCAGCTCTCGCAGGTCAGTCGTCCATTGCGCGTTGTGAGCACCAGACTGGGGATCTGTTCATGAAGGATTCCGGTCACTTCGGGGGTGACGGCCTTTTCACAACTGAGCGGTATCCCCTTGTGGCACGCAGCACAGATTTGGGTCACGCCCTCCGGTGCGATTGCGGGTCCTTCAGCCGCATGAGGATCACCCGGATGACATCCCGCACACGTTCGGCCATATTCCTGAATGTCGATCGAATGGGGATTCGTGATTTCAGCCATGCCCCTTTTATTGATCAGCACCACTACGATCACCAGGAGACCGAGGCAAAGGGCATGCGCCTTACTCATCCATGCCATGTCCGTCCAATCTAATCCCTTCCGAATCCGTCAAGTGCGATCCCCCATGGGCTGCTGCCCACCCTGATCGTATTCACGATCCGCTGACTTCCCAAATCAATGACCGATACCGTTCCGTCACCCCGGTTCACCACATAGAGGAGCCTCCTGGCGTCATCCAACGCCATGGCATTGGGGGATTCCCCCACGGGGATGCACCCCTCCTTCATATTCATCGATTCGATCAGGACGCACACATCGTTGGAGAGGGAGTCGGCAACATAGATCCTTCCCCGTTTGTGGTCCAAGACCACATCAATGGGGCCGCCGTTGGTGGGAAGTGCATGTATCACCCTCTTAAGATGTGCGTCCACCACCTGGAGCACGTCGGATCCCCTGCAGGCGACATAGATCCCGTCCCCGTCGGGGCTCGAAGCGAGCCCTACCGGCCCGGGCCTCATGGTGACCGTTGCGGTGATCCGTCGCACGGTGAGGTCTATGAACGTAAGGGTATCCGAACGGGTATTGGTCACATATGCCCAGTCCCCCCAGGGACTCACGGCCACCCTGGAGGGGGAGAGCCCGACCGGGATATGTTCGATGACCCTCCGGGAATCCGGATCGATCACACTCACATTGTCGGAGCCCTTGTTGGTGGTGATCAATAATCCCCCGTCAGGGGTCATGGCCATGCCCTCGGGCGCGACACCGAGCCCCAGGAATATGGTGTCGATGATCTCCGAGGTCAGGGTATCCAGCACGGAAATGGAATCGGAACCCGAATTTGCAATATATACCCGTGTCCCATCGGGATGGATGACGATCCCGCGGGGTTTGCCACCCACGGATATCACCCCCAGCGTTGCCCCGGAAAAACGATCGAGGATCACGACACTGTTTCCGGCTTCGTCGGTGACATATGCCTTGAGCCCTCTCAGGCCAAGAAGCTCCCTTCCCTTTTTGACCGAGGAGTGAAGGGCCAGACCCCTTTCCTCCCCATCCCCCTCAACCGTGCATGCGATGCTCACAGGCAGGCTCTTTCGTTCCCATGGGCCGATATCCATATCTATGTCGAAGCCGATGTGATTGTTCGCGAGCTGCAACGGCACCAGACTTCCATTCATGAAAAGAAAGACCTCTCCGATGGCAAGAGTCAATCCGGTGTACCGATCAGGGGGCACGGAGAAATCGCCGAGCAGGACCTGATGGGAGGACCCGGTGATCATGAATTGCTCCCTCATGGGAACGGTGATATCCCCTTTGTTCTGCCCGCCGGTCAACGTTATGCCCTCAACGGTTATGGAGACCTCTTCCCCGCCCGTCGAAATCATGTCGAGGAGGATGGAGATTCGGCCTTCCAGTCCGTTCCGCGTGGATGTGCGAAGGGCGCATCCCTGACACACCAGCAGACACACGAAACATATAAGTTGTGCCCGAGTGCCCCACAAGGGGCCTTTTTTGGATTTCATGGATATATTCCCCTTATTCCGTCGTTGCACACGTGCCTCTAATATTTGTGGCATTGATTGCACAGCTCCTTTGATCCTTCAAGACGCATGATCTGGGGGAATTCCGCCTCCATGGGATTATGGCAGGTGATGCAGTCGATCGGGGTCATGGACCTCGGGTCCACGGCCTTGTCACCAACCGGATGGCATGCCACCTGCTGACGTTTGTGACATGCGGTGCAGACTGCCAGTGGCGCGTCGCGCAGGAATTTTTTCTCGTTTGATGCGTGCGCGTCGTGACACGTGGAGCAGTTGCCCGCAAGGACCTCCGGATGACGGCGCAACCCCTTCCGGACCTTGCTGAGCCGCTCTCCCATCTCCTGGTGGCAGGCGATGCACAGGTCCTTGTCCCTTCTTCGCACCAGGTTCTTTCGCTCCGCACCGTGGGGATTGTGGCAGAAGATGCACTCCCCTTGACCCGAAACAATGTGGCTCCTTTTCTTTGCCTTGAATCGCTCCCGGGCATCCTTGTGACATGCAAAACACGCCTTTGCATCACCCGCGGCAGGTTTGATACGGCCGGATGAGATCGGATGACATGCCTTGCAATCCCTTTTTTCAAACGGATCGTGGAGGTAATTCAGCACCAGCCTCCTCCCTCCGGAGGAATGGGGGTTGTGACACAACAGGCAATCCACCGCGGCGATTTGCATGCCCGGATGTGCGGAAATCAACCCTGTATTGACCGGATGACACCCAAGACAGAGTTTCGGCGAGGATTGATGAAGCAGAAAGGGGGTGGAGGCGCTGTGCGCCTTATGGCAGATGGCGCAGTTACCCTCCTCAACCGGCTTGTGGATGTGCTTCCTTTGAAAGGGTTCCCTGTCATGGCATTGATGGCATACCTCTCGCCCCTTTGATCTCAAGAGATCGGCATACGGAGATACATGGGGTTCGTGGCATTTCAGGCATTCCCCTTGTTCAAACGGAACATGCACCACCTTTTCATCGGCCCGGGATCTGCTCGAGGGATGGCATCCGTAACAGAGCTCGGCCCCGTCCACAAGAAGGAGGAATTCGTTGTCAGCCACATGGGGGCTGTGGCAGGAGATGCACTCCCTGGATGCACATGGTTTGTGGGGGATCCCCTTTCCCAGTTCCTCTTTCAGCCCGGGGTGACAATCAAGGCATACCTCCCCCATATTGCCCTTGACCGCCGTTCTCCCTTGGACAACGGGAAATGGCACCAGCGATGCGGAAACCATGAGCAGCACGAATAATAATACGGATATGGATGATGCTCTCTTATTCATGGCACACCTGACACTCTTTCTGCATGAACGGGCTGTGGGTAACGGGCAGATAGAGCCCCTTTTCCGTGCTCGCATGGGACTCATGACACACGAGGCAATTACTTTGTGTTGCCGGTATATCGAGGTGGGCGTCCTGGAACGCAGGGTTGTTCAGATCATGACAGGGTATGCACAGCTCCTTGCCCTGGGCCAGGAGCAGCCCTTGATATCCGGATGCGTGCCCGGTATGACATTGCAGGCATTCTCCCTCATGTACGGGGGAATGAACCACGATATCCTCCTGACCGATCTCTTCCCTCATTGCTTCATGGCAGAAAAGACACAGGGTTCCCGCTCTGCCCTTCAGGTAATGGGGGATCTTGCTCCCGTGTGCATTATGGCACGATATGCATTTTTTGTCCCTCATGGGTCTATGCACCACCGGTGACCCCTGTATCTGTTTCTGCGTCTCCCCGTGGCACCCGTTGGCAAGACAGACCTGGGCCTCGGGCATGAGGAGCGCGCTGTAATAGTCACTTGAGTGGGCGTCATGACAGGTGAGGCAGGCGCCCTTTTGACTCACAGGGTGGAGATACCCCTCCCTTTTTCCCTCCAGAAGGCCCTGATGACACTCGAAGCAAAGCCGGTGAGCAGGGGTAATGAGGAGGTTGTCCTGGCCCGATACATGGGGTTCATGACACCCCTTGCACCTTCCCTCCGCCAGGGGGGTATGAACATGCACGGCGGAGACCCCTGTCTTTTCCTTGTCATGGCATGTATAGCACAGCTCCGCCCTCGGCCTTAATGCCTGGCCGGGAAAGTCCGTGGCGTGCGCGTCATGGCAAACGAGGCATTCCCCTTTTGCCACGGGCTCATGGACACAGGGTCCCTGGAAATCGGCCCGGGCATGGCATGACCTGCAAAGGTCCGCACCGGTTTTCTTGAGCTGGTGCGCTGCATCCGCGCCGTGAGGGGTATGGCACCCACTGCATCCCTCTTTGGTCATTGCCGTGTGGAGGGAACCCTTCCTGTGCCCCTCTTCGGCAGCCCGATGGCATCCATAACAGAGCCTCTCCTCCTGTTCATTCAAAAGCGCCGGATGGTTCGATGTATGGGGATCATGACAGGCGAGACATTCCCCGTTCATCATGGGGGTATGGATAAAGGGCCTCTTCACCTCCTGTTCGATGGCCGGATGACATTGAAAACATAGTCTATTATCCATTTTTGCGCCTTCAGGCAGGGCATCTACGGAGGGATCGTGATGACAGTCCGTGCAGGCGCCTTCCATAACGGGTTTGTGCACGATGTCCTTTAATATCCCTTTATTGTTCGAGGAATGGGGGTCGTGGCACAACAGGCATTGATCACCCCTCAGGGCACGGCCCCCGTGCGCATCGGCAAGTTGTTTGGTGAGGGGATGGCAATTCACGCAGATCTCCCCGGATGATTTCACCAGGTGTTGTGAATGCTCCGAGGCATGGGGCGCGTGGCAGGCCCGGCACCCCTTTTCCTCCAATGGATTATGCACAATCGCCCGTTGAAATCGCCCCCTGTCATGACAGGCATAACACAGATCACTTCCCGGGTCCTTTAACAGAATGGTGTGATCCGAGGAGTGGGGGTCATGGCAGGGTGAGCATTTTCCTCCCTTGAACACGGGGTGTTGATGAGACTTCCCGGAATCTCCTTCCACGTCATGGTGACAGGTGTAACACACCCTGGCCTCGATCCCCTCCCAGAGGTGGAAGACACCCACCGTTCCGTGCGGTTCATGGCATGCCTTGCAGTCCTTCTCCCTGATCGGCGCATGCACCGTTTTCCGGGTCAGGTAGGAGGCAAGCTCCTTCTCGTGGCAACTGTCGCACGTGCGGCCGGCAAAGCGGCTTTCCCTTCCCGCTCTCCGTTTCGGCCCGCAGGAGCACACCATGGTAAGAAGCAGTAGCATCATACACCATGCATACGTTATTGTGCGCAGGTGTCTTTTACAACCGCTGCGTATCATTCCGCCACCGTATCCCCTGTTATGCCGGATTGTATCGCCCGGAGCCGATCCCTATACACGACAATCTCCGAGGATGTCCTGAGGGAGGCGTCCCATTTCTCGATTGCCTCGTTGAATCGCTCATTCCATAACCTCTTGTGCACCGATTCCCTTGCCATTTCAAACGGCACCAGGTCTCCGCCCCTCTTTCTCCTTACAAGAAAGATGCTGTGGCCCTTTTCCCATGAAACAGGGCCGAACCGTTCCTCCTCCCCGGCCTGAATCAGCCTTTCCCGTATCGCAGGAGGAAAATGGATGACCGGCGACCAGTGCCTGCCGGATATCCTTTGCACACGAGGGTCCCTGCTCAGAAAATCGAAATCGGCACCGGCATCCAGCTCCGCCAAAATCCTCCCGGCCTCCTCTTCCAGCTCCACGCGGATCTCCTCAACCTTGACATATACCGGGGTGCTGAACAGATCCGGGTGTTCCCGGTAATAGGCCTCAAGCTCCTCATCCGTCAGCTTGATTGCAGGAATGATGATCTTTTCGAGGAATTTTTTGTAGAGGATGTTCTCGCGCAGGACCCTGATTGCCCTTTGGACATCGGGAAGATCCTCATACCCCCTCGTGAGTGCCTCCCGATCGACAAGACGGCAGTCGATGAGGTACTGAATCCCGTTGTCTATGGCTTCTTTTCCTTCTTCAGGTGAGTCCCTTCCCTCATTCCCGGACTCCAGATAGGCAATCAGCTCGCCAAGGCGGATTGCCTCACCATCGATATGCGCCACCGGACGATTAGGGTCGCTGTTCCCGGGCACCAAGGCATTCGGATCGACGGGCTCGACAGTGATCCGTGCGGTCTTCCTGAGTTCTTCAAGGTACGTCTCCTCGCGTTCATTTTGTCGTTCCTTGAGGAGCCTCCTCTTTATTCTTTCCTTCGTCTTTTCAAAGGAGCCCCGTGTGGGGGTATAGCGCACCGCCTCCTGATTCAGCAATTCCCTGTCGATGAGCCATTGAAGGGCATGCTCCCAGGCACAATGCCCCGGACAATCGTTGAGTGCCAGGGAAAGGGATCGGCACGGGATCGTTGTCCCGTTGACCGTTGCAGCGGGGGCATTGGGATCGCATTTCCCCTCAGACTGAAACACGACATTGGGATCCACCTCTATGGTCGCCCTTTTCCGAAGTGATGATACATAGCGGATTGCCTGTTGATCCCGTTGATTCGGATCCAGGGGGAACCCCCGGGTTAATTTCTCGATCTCTTCTTTACGTGTATTCAAGAAGATCGAGTACTCCTCCCATGCCTCATCATCGCTGACCGATACCTTGTTGTCGATCTCCTCGGCGTGCAGGTGAAGAATGGCCTGCCTTTTCAGTTCCGCCTTCACCGACGCTTCAAGATGGGGGTCCGTATCGAGCCCCGCGCGGATCGCCTCCTGTATAAAAAGATGCCTCCTTACCAGCTTGTCGATAAAGCCTTCGAGATCCATCGGGCCCTTTTCCCCCCCATCCTTCGTCTTCAGATGAAGCGCCTCCAACTCCCGTTTAAACTCCCCGTGGGTGACAGGGGTGTTGTTCACCAGGGCCAGAGGGGTTTCATCGATCAATGCAGGCATACACCCGGCCACAAGAAGGATACACCACAGTGCCGCAACCTTTGCGAAGTATGTTCCATAGCTTGAATTCATCGAGTATCTCCCGTTTTTTTTGCAGTATCCTCATCCGCTGCCCGCATGATTCGCATGGTTCTCTCCACATTCGACCCATGTGCGTGAGACAGGTAGCCGAAAAGATACGGTATGATCACTATGCCGAATACAGCCCGTTGCATATGCCTCATGCCTCATCGGTGAACAAGACACGTATCAGGTTGTGCGCCAGACCCTGTGCAAGGGAAAAGGCACCCTGCCTTTCTCTATCACTCAGGAGGTATCCCCGTGCCGCGCCCTTTTCGTGAAACTCCCCGCGTGCCAGGATACGCCCTGTTCTGGTATCGAGAATGCTGCAACTTACGAAGATAACGGGGGGGGGCGTTTCCTTGTCCCTTCCATTGCCGGATGCTTCGGGGCCGTCCCCGTATTCGAAGACCGTACCCGTAATCACCGCATCGATCCTGAATTCCTTTCTCAATTCATGCAGGACGCCGATATCCACCGTTGAAACCGATGTCATGTGCCTTTGCAGGAGGAACTCCCTCAGATCACCATATTTTACAACCCGGAACCTGCCAAGGCCCACCACCTCCGCCATGAGCAGATTTGTTATGATGAGGCCGGCATTCACCTCGCTGCTCAGGTTACGCAATGGAAGAACGGCCACGGACCGTATTTCCGTACGGTATTTCGAATCCACATACCAATAATCCCTGGGACTGCGGATTCGGCAACCCCCAAGGAGGGCGGTGCAGAGGATGCCCACACACAGGATCATCAGGCGCCTATTGTGTTTCATGGATCATTCCCCCCACCCGCGTGCACAAGACCGACAGGGATCTGCGTAACCAGGGATCTCAGGGATTTGTCGATCAACGCGGCTGATTCGGTTATACGATCCCTGCCAAACCAACCATCACGCATGGTTCCGGACACCATAACATGGTTCATCCACAGGAGCGGGGTCCCTTCACCCGTGCCGATCATTTTCATGATAAGGGCGATTTGTGGGTCAGGAGGCCCCTGATAGACACAGATCATACCAAGGATAATCGCATCCGCTTCCAGTTTTTTCCCGATCTCCGATGCCTCACGCGAGGTCAAAAAGCCGGTATGCCTGAGTCTCATCCGCAGGACGATCTCGTCCACCTCGTCGTAATTCGGGAGGCTGAACAGGTTCTTCATACTGTCATACACGGGGCTCATCAGAGCATCTATCGCCAGAAAGCGTCCGCTCAGATTCTCAAAGGGAAGGATGGCCACCCGGGGCCTTGATTCGGGTGCTTCCGCCAGAATGGAAAGGGGGAGAAGCGTCAGCAATCCGACAAGGCCCAGGCAGAGAACCTTTGCGTAACATCCTTTCCCGAAGGGATCAACCATGATTCGATCCATTATTCGTATACCAGTGTATCCACAATATGCCGTGCCGCCTTCAAGGCGGTCTCGGAAAGCGTATCTTCGCCGATTCCCAGGATGCTGGGAAGCACCCGGCTTCCCTTTTCCGTATGGCTGACCGCCCAAATGATCGATCCGGTCTTGGGATCGACCATCCTAAGGGTCAAGGAGACCTCGGGATAGGAACCGGAACTGCTGCGGACGATACCGTATTCCTCCACGCTTCCCAGGATGATTCCTTGAATGCCGAGGGCCTGTCCGAGGTCCCTGGCTGCATCCCTGGTGATGGTCCCGGCCGGCTTTTGGTCCTGCGGTGCGAAGGAGGTCTGGTCGGATGCCGCCGATGTAATGCCCAAGGTGTTCATCACCCGTAATACCTCTCCAAGCTCGAGTACCTCAACCGCCTCGGACGCCAGGAGGGTGGTCACAAAGGTGTCCCATACCTTCTTGTCCGCAAACCTGTCCTGGGAGAGATTTTGAAAGGGGAGAACCGCCACCTTTTTCACAAAACGGAAATTGGTATTCGGATTGACATACACCCTGTTGCCGGGTCGCATACAACCTGCTGCAGCACAGATAAGTAGAAACACAGAGATGACGGTCGATGCATACCTTGTATTCATGCTCCCACCATTCAATGACGTTGGACAATCGATGATGCCCGCTCGCATGTCCCTATAAAGAACAGGCATTCACGTGTGATGAAGCCGTAAAAAGTCCGAGATCGCAAGATTTCCATCAATTTACACATAAATCCGGGTTCTCAATTACAGTACGGTCCTTAATTAGTGAGCGCTGCATTACTTTTTACGAGGCATTCAAGTTATATAAATCGAAATAATTTAATATCGAAAAAGATACAATAAAGGTACAACAAATTTTATCATAATTTTAGTATAATATTAAATGTACCATAAAGGGTTCCAACATTCTCCCGGCATTAGAAGCGGATCGTAAATTGTGCCTTCATGAGTTGGTCCTCGGAAGGGGATTGATATCTCAGATCGAAACGAATCGTATCGGTGGCGGTGATGCTCAATTCCCCTGAAAAATACTCCCTTCTGTCCTGTGACCCTGATTGGTATCTCGTGTCGATTTCCATTCTGGATGTCGGACGCCAGCTCAGGGTGCATTGATAACTCGTTCCTTCACCTTCGTAATAAACGGTGTAACCCGTGTCAAGAAAAAAGGTCAGGACCGGCCGGTATATGAATCTGGTGTCCACACTCCCGGTGAAATAATGCTCATAGGCACTGCCACCCCTATCCTCGATCCATTCGGCCCTTTGTTTCAGTACGGCCTTGAGACTCGGCAGCAGATTCATGTTCAGTTGTGCATCGATCCGCTCCTCATACCTCCGTGTGTTTGACACGAAATTTTCCCTTTGGACGTACCCCACATCCACGTCAAGATCCATACCCTGATGGATTCTTCCTGCACCCGTGAAAAGCACCGATCGTGTATGGGTCTGCCGGACCCCCATGCTCGCATCAGTGGAACTGCTCATCAGGATGGATGTGTTGATGGGATACAGCGGGGAGTTCGGATCAACGATCAGCCCCTTGATGGACGGCTCCAGTTTCAGTGAATAGGTCGTCAGCTCTCGCGGCCCGGGCGACTCGCTCTGGTCGTTCCTGCTGTAATTCATACCGAGGGTCGAGGGCAGATAGGGATACGGGTTCAGAAAGAAGCTCAGGTCGTGGGTCATGGTGGTTTCCCGTGTATCCGGTTTTTCCATAAAGTCACTGTCGATCTCCCCCCAGAAGATCCTGTACTCGGGCATCATCCACTCCACCGGATGGGCCGACAGGGTAAAATGGGCATTTTGTCTCCACGTATCCTTGTGAATGCCGTCTTCCTCCTTCTCCTTGCCCTGACTCAGCTCGTATCCTGTTCCCATATTCACCCGTTTATTGAACAGGGAGAATGTATTCCCGATCCTTCCGGTGTTCAATAAATGATACGCCGTATCCACCACGCACCCTGTTTCCTCTCGTTCCTGGTTAAAGGTATGGCTCAGGGTTACAAGCCCAATCCGTATGGCATAGTCCTCCCTCAAGGAAATGCGCGAATTCCTTGTTACCGGCTCTGTTTTCCCCGGTTGATCCCTCCGCTGCTCCTCGATCTGGAGGAGGACCTGCGGCAGGAATCGCGGCCGCCAATTGAGCCCTGCATAGGTCCTCTCGTTGGTGTAGGTCATCTCTTCCGTTCCAGCAGCGCCATCCTGTTCCTCGGTAATGGTATCCTCACTCCAGCCCAGGTTCAGATTCATCATCTCGTTCCCCAGCCTCATGTTCATGGATGGAAGCCATTGGGTACTTTCCCTGTCCGCCGTTCCCTCCCGTGTCTGCGATGTGAACTCGAATTTGAGACTGGCCTCGTAAAGCGGCTGCAACCTTCTTGAAAGGATCAGGTCATAGGTCTGGGTAAACTCACTTGTTCGCCCGTCCTGTCTCCTTTTTTGCTCCCAGAGATAATCCACTGACCCTGTGAGCGCATGAACCGTTGTATATGAAACAAGGGTGATGAACATGCACAGGCCCGCGCCGATCATACAAAAACCCGGATGCTGTTTTATCGATGTCCCCTCCTTGACCGGAAATCATCCCCGGCTTCCATGCGGTGTTATCGCGCCCATTTGATCTCCTCTAACTCCTCCCGGGTGGGGATCTTCGAGTTCACCCTCAGGGTGAACAGGGCCACTCCCGGGTCGTTTCCTGCCTGGTAGACCGCCGTCGCCTCTCCCATGAAATCAGTGATATCATCGATCTCCACAATCTTCCCGCCACCCCTTTCCACGTGCAGGGAGATTCCGGCACCCCTGGAGGGATTTCCGCGTATATCCGTCACCTTTATACGGAGTTTGCACCGGCTTGTGCCGTCGGCCGGTATGCGGCCGGGTTCCGCCGTCAGCAGGCACAACGCGGGCGCATCGCTTTTCTGAATGATATAGGTGTTCCCTTCAATATGCGCCGTCGTGTCAATCACCCGGATCTCAACGGTGCCGATATGTATCCCGGCAATGTAGGTCGCCTCTACCGTTCCCCCTTCATCGGTCATCCCTTCCTGGCGCACAAGACGTCCGTCACCCATGGAAATCGCAAAGACCACCCGGTGATCCCGGACGGACGCGCCTTCACGGGCGGTTATCCGGGCGGTGATCCTGGATGTGCTGACCCCGTCCGCTGTGAGCCAGTCGGGAGAAGCGATCACGGAGATGGCATATGCTCCATCCTTCAGCCTGAGCGGGGGGGGATACTGCTCAACCTGTGCCTGTGTCTCGATATACGAGGTGCAGAATCCTAATCCGGTGTCCCTGGTGATCCGGTCCCTCGCCCTGAAGATAACGGTCTTTGCGGCACATCCCGCCTGGTAATCGACCTCTGTGCGTCCGAAGTCATCCGTGGTATACGGATATTCCTCCCGTACCCTCCCGGTTCCTGAGGGAGGTGCCACCAAGGACCCTGCCTCGTTCGAGTTCACTGTGCCAAGGCCGATCAATCCGGAATATTCGGAGGTGGTGAACATGGACAGTCCTATCTCCCTCCCCGCAACAGGCCGGCCCCTGGCATCGCTCACGGTAATCCTCACCCGGCACCGGGAGGCATTGTCCGCCTTGATCTCCGCCGGTTGGGGCCTGATGTCGATCCTGCTTCCTGAATCAATGGTGATGGCATGGGAAGACCGGGAGGGTATTGACCGTCTTCCTGTCGCACTGGTCAGACAGGCACACAGATGCCCCTGAATCAGGCGGTCACCGGGCTGTATGCGATATTCCCCTTCATATATGTCGGGCTCTTCCGGCCGAGGCAGCAGCGGGATGTCCCATTTGGGCGTGGCGATCACCCGCAGGTGGCCCTGACGGTCCACTGCTGCGACATATACGACAGCATCCGGGTCGAGCCTGATCCCGTCGGGAAGGAGGAACTGTCTCTCCCCCAGGCCGAGGCGGGTCAAAGGCTCGTTCTCATCGGACACCGACGGGGGTCGGGTCCCTCTATATACGGCGTAACCCGAGCAATCCGGATATTCGGATTCCCTGAATCCGGACCAGTCAATAACAATTCTGCGATGCTCATCACCGTATGCAGCCAGGTGAAAAACACCCGCGCATCCCGGGGTGCCCCTGACACGAACCCTCAAGACATCACCGGCGACCAGTCCCTCTTCCCCCCCTACCTGGAAGCTGTCTTCCGTCATTTCATATATCTCGGGCCCTTCATCCCCCGCACCCCTGACAACCGATACCCTCAAATCGGGCTCAAAGATTGAGGTGTTTCCCGATGCGTCGGTGAGCGTTCCCAGAATGGCCATCTGGTATCCCTCGTCACCATCCCGGAACACATAGGCGCCTTCATATTTTCCCCCTTCAAAGGATTCCTTCATTCCCACGTCCCTTATCCTGTTCCCGATGGAAAACCGGGCCGTGCATCCCGGTTCGCCGATCAGCAGCATGGAGATGCTCTCGCCGGGCCGCCATACGCCCATACCCCCGATAAACCGCATCCCCATTATCGCAGGGCCGGAGGTGTCTGCGGGCACTTCGACCACGACTGCGTCGGAGGGGGCGGATTCGTTACCCGCCTCATCCACGGACCCAATGGCATACCGGTATCTCATGCCGGGTGCTGTGGTGCGATCGGTGTATTCATGATCATCCCCCGGCAGGGTGATGGTGATCCCCCCGTCATCGGCACGACCGGTATCCCGGTAGATCAGGTATCCGGCAATCTCCTTTTTTTCCGCCCCGTCCGTATTCCAATGGAGATATACCCCTCCGTCCGTATCGAGGGCCGTCTCAAGCCCCTGTGGTGGCGGAGGGGGCACGTTGTCGATCTTCAGGAGGGCAGGGGAGTCCATGGAGGTCTTCTCCCCGCCGGGGTCCCTCAGGTAACAGATGATCGGCGCCTCCGCTTCCTCGATGTCCCGGGGGACCGGGTATTCCCCTATGTACGTCCCGCTATTCCCCACCTCCTGCATGGGTATGCGGCTCGCGATCCCCTGTATGGTGAAATAGGCATCCGCGCCGCTGCTTCCGGTGACGGTCACCACCATCTCCTGCCCGGCCCTGAGGGGCCTTTCCCCCTGGCTGAGGGACACGGAGGAAATGAAGAGTCTCATGTACGCCACCCGGATCTCCCTGGGAAACCGGGCCTCATTTCCCATTCCGTCGACGGCCGCCACCGAATAGAGGTAGATGGTGCCCTTGCGCACCTCCGTGTCCTCATACACCGGCCACCGTAAAGGGGCCTCAGGGGTGAGGAGAACGGGGTCGCGTTCGTCTCCCTCTATGCGCCGGTAGAGGTGATATCCGGCAACCAGTTCGTCCGTGCATTCATCCCAGGAGAGAAAAACGCTCTCATCCTTCACCGTGGCGGAAAGTCCCTGTATTTCCTCCAGTGTCCTGAGCTGACCCGGGGTCAGGCTCACGGGGGTGGCGGATGCCTCCCTGGAGTAAGGACCCTGGTTTCCCGACATGTCCTCCACGGTAAGCACATAGTAGTAATTCTGCTCGGGCCGGATGTCGCCGTCCATATACCTGTTCATACAGTCAGGCTCCGAGGCCAGGAGCGTATACGGGCCCCCGGGGGTTTTGCTGCGATACAGGTGATACCCCCGTATGGATTCATCCGGGTATCGGTCCCATACAAGCTCGACCACCCGTTTCCCGCCCGTGGCAATGAATCCCGTGGGGGCGGTGAGGGCAAGGGGCTTCAATTCTGTTGCCCCCCCATGCTGGGGTGATGCCTTCGGGTTATGCACATTGAATGCAGGGCTTGCGGATGTTGTGGCATCGTAGTTTCTCCCGTGGCAGTTGCCGCAGTGGGTGGAGCCGGTTGCCTTATGGCTTGTTTGCGCACCCGGGAGGACCGGTATGGGGACCATCCGGATACCGTCCACCTCGGGACAGCCGGTTGAATACAGGGAGCAATTGGGGTCGTCGCTGGGGATGTGGCACCCGAAACAGAATGTGCGGCATTTGCTGGCGCTGGTGACCGTGTCCACCAGGCCGTTCCACTGGGGGCGCTGATCGCTGAGGAGCTTGACATTCGGCCGGCCGTTGTTCTCATATCCCCTTGAGCCGTGCGGATTGTGACAGTTGGAGCACGCAAGCTTGTCTCCGGCGCGGATATGGTTCGGCCAGTACGAGGCGCTCTTGAAGGATTTTCTGATCTTGTGGCCGGCGGTATTGGGATTCATGGCGTCGTCGTAATAATCGGCGATCCTTGTGGTCTCGTCGTCCATGCCCGCAGGACCATTCGGGCCATGACACCCGAAGCAGAGGGCATAGTTTTCCGGCACATCGTTCTGCCAGGAATCCCCGGTCGCGAGATAGGTGTCGTTGAGCATGTCAAAGGGATTTTCCGTGCCGTGGGGTGAGTGGCAGTTCACACAGAGGCCGTTTCCCTCCGGATCCCTTTGCGGCATATCCGGATCGTTCCGGTGCGGGGAGATGAAACGCTGGGGGGGGCCGTATGAATAGACATTCGCATCCTCAAACACCTCCATGCCCGGCCAGCGCACGCGATTATTCAGCCCGGTCGCCCTTGCCCCCCCGCTGAAGTATTCGAAATACCCCGGATGGGCGGAGGTGGCGGGCACCCTGTCTTCCTCCTGCGCCGGATACCCCGAGTACCCCCCTGTGGGGGTGAAGTCGTGGCACCCCGAGGTGTAGCACAGGTTATTGGAGTTGAGCACAAAGAGGTTATAGGGATTCCCCCGGTGCTGGTCATGGCAATGCTTGCATTCACCCGCTGCCCAGCGCGTCCTCCTGAGGATCCCGGTGTTGGGATCGCCGTGCGGCGAGGTCTCGTAATGGCCTTCCCCCCTCAGGTGGCAGGACTGGCAGGTGCCTACCATGTTGACACCATCCTCCGGATCCGATGTCTCCGGATCATCGAAGATGAGACAGAAGAGCTGGTCCGATCCGTGCGCCTTGTGACATGAGCCGCATCCGGGCTCGTTGTCGCTGAGATATTTTGTCCCGGTCTCACCGGTGGGCGATATGTACGGGACCCGTGAGAGTATCCGGCTGGACCACCAGTAGCCGAGGCCGTTCTCCGCATCACCGTCGACGTGTTCGTTGGTCACCCCCTCCGACATGGTTATCCCGAGTGTGGGATGCCTGATCCAGGTGTCCGTGTCGCTGGTGGCGGTATCACCCGCAGGGGATCCCCCCATGTTTGCGCTTCCCCCCTCTCCGTAGAAATCCGTATGGCAACCCGCACACCAGGCGGAGAGCCCGTAATGCGTTCCTGTCTCCGATTGGCGGTGGCGGATGTTCCCCACCGTGTAATGCTCCGTCAGGGGGGTTGTGACCAGTTGCTGGATGGCGGCCTCACCACCGTACGGCTCTCCTGTTTCATAGGTAACGGTACGATTCGGCACACCGCCGGGATCCGCCCTCAGGTTCCGGTAATAGGGATTCCCGTGGGGATCGTGGCATGAGACGCAGGTCAACGGATCATTTCCCCATGAGCCGGAATACCCGGGTGGGGGATCGATGCTTCCCAGGGAGTGCTGGTGGCCCGGGAGGGTGGTTTTGAACGCGCCGGCGCTGGGGACATACTCGTTCGCCCCCATCACCGAAGGGGCCGAAGGGTCCGTGCCGTCATGGCACATCAGGCACATCTCATTGGTGAGATTCTTGAGAAGCCTTTCGTAGGGGCCTTCCGCGCCCCAGGTCGCGGGAACGCTGTCATCCTGGCTGTAATGCATGGTATGGCAGTCCGAGCAGTACAGGTTCTCCGTGCCGACGTGATAGTCACCCGCATGGACCGATTCAAAAAGACACCCGAGCAATGCCAGATCCAGGATAAGGAGAATAGGATAGACGGATGGTGTTCGAAAGATCCTAAGAAAGACCATTACTTCGCCTCGTTATGCGCAACGGAAAACGCCTGAAGCCTGCCCGCACCCTTCTCGAGCACATACATCCTGCCATCCCTGTCCGCATCGATATCCACGGGATACACGAATCGTCCCGGCTCCTCGCCGAACGTTCCGACATTGAAAAGGAATTTCCCCTCGGGATCAAACACCTTGATGGCATGCCTGAAGGCATCCACCACCCAGATCCTTCCTGCGCTGTCGAGAGCAAGGCTGCTCGGGAAGGAAAAGCTGTCATCGTATAACGCCCCATGCCTGCCAAAGGAGAGGAATTTAGTGCCTTCGGGCTCCAGAATGGTCACCACCGGCGAGTGCTGGGCCGAGGTGACATGGATCCTCCCTGTGGGGCCTACTGCCAGGCCGGTGAGGAGGATTATACGTGTGTCCCCCTTGAGCTCGTGGAGCTTTTCAAGAATCTTTCCCTCCTTTGTCATGAGCCAAAGGGCCCCGCCTTTTCGATCATTGACCAGAAGCCTGCCCTTATGATCGAATCCCATCCTGCCCGGTGCCAGGCTCAGTCCCTTGTCTGCGGGGATCGATACCTGCCATACCCCCTTTTGGTCGAAGACCTCGACCACATGCCGTTCAATCTGGCTTATGTAAATCCTCCGATCCGGACCGATTGCAATATCAAAGGGCCTTTCAACGGGGCGCGAGGTATAAAAGGTGCCGATGGCTGTCCCCTCCGTGGTGAATACCATCACCCGGTTATTCTCCGTGTCGGCCACATAGATACGGGAGGTTACCGGATCGAGGCAGCATCCCTGGGGTCTGCTCAACGGTATGCCGTCCGGGAGCCCGGTGGTGTGCCAGAGGACCTCATAGGACTCCTCCGTTCCTTCCGCCGCTGTTGCGGTTTCCGAATGGGACAGATCTATGGGCATGATGAGCACAATCAGGGGGAAAAGGAGGATCATGGAAAGGGGGATCAGACACGAATGCCCCGTTAATGTATTGAAAAGGGGCACATACGTTTTTGTATTTTTATCAGAAGACATAACAATTATATGGATCAAAAGTGAATAATCTTCAATTGTGAAACCGTTGCTTAATAAAACTGGCCGATTTTCAGATAGTTATATGACAATTTATAAATTTATTATATTATTATAATTTAAATTTCCACACGTGTCAAGAATAATATTTTATTTTTCAATATATTATCGCTCCCGTATTCAATCCGTTATTCAGGGTTCTTGCGCATAACACGCAGCATTTCTTAGTCATTTTTATGTGCATGGCATACAAGACAGCCTCCCGATGCGGTGTCGTCACCTGCCACCATCTCCGTATAGTCCCATCGCAAAAGGTCGGGATACGGCGTACCGTGGGCGCGATGACAGGAAAGGCACATCACCTGGTCCTCTCCGGGGGTGACGCTGCTCCTTGGCCCGGAAAAGCCCGTCAGATCCGGACGTGCCACGGGGACCTGGGGATTGTACTCGGTATACGCCTCGTATTCAGTGGGGGGAGTGCCCGAGGGGAGGGGTACATCCGAAGGATGTCGCAGCCAAGGAGAGCCGGTGCCGACATCCCCCGGTGAACGGAGGGCGTGATACATCATATGGCACTGCGCGCAGATTTCACTAATGGAACCACCCCCCGATGATGTTTCACCCTGATACTCGTTGTGCTGCGTACTGCTTGGGGACTGTTCCCAGTCGGGATCCTCCAAGCCATTAACCCCGAAAAGGAATCGATACCAACCGTTTTCCTCCTCGACAACGGGATCTGAGGAGGGTGGATCAGGGGCGTGGTGCCGGACTGCATGGTGGCAGTCCTGACAAATGAGATAGTTTTTGTCCCGTTCGATTCCCCATGGTATTCCACCCGTATGCCCGATGGATTCATGACATTGGAGACACTCCGAGACCTTCATGTTTGTTCGGCTGCTCCCGAACCGGCTGCCGGGTACTATCGGGTCCAGGGGATCATCCCCCAGATGGCTGTCCGGCTCGCTTATTCCCATGACATTATGGCCCATGGTGTCATCCGTGGTGACCCAGTAAAAATTCCCCCCTGCCAGGGACTGCTCCGCAGGCATGATGGTATTGAATACGATAGGAACCCGGGAGGCACCCGAACCGCTTCCAAGGCTGAGCATGGTCGAGCCCTCCGTGCTGCTGTGACATCCCACACAATCCTCCTTTGTGAGGTATTCATCGGGGGGGTGCTCAATGCCGTCCTCTTGCGCGTGCATGATGTGGCAGTTGGAACAAAGCCCCGCCACACTCGCCTCAGTCCTGCCCGTGGGGAGGATGATCAGAAAGACCGCCATACACCCCACCGCACCCCTTTTCAACACCGACACATACCCCCGATCATTGTGTATTCTCGAACATTCCACAACGTCCATTTTAACAGCCGGACTTTTTCAGTCGTCTCAATTGTGGGGCTTTCGGCGGGCCTTTGAATGGGCTGCGAATGTATGTAAATCCGAACCGATCAGCTTCCCCCTGAAACCTTTGCCGTATGGCAGGTATAACAGCCCTTCCCCGCCACAAGGGCATCATAGTCCCACCTCAGCATATCGGGATACGGGCTCCCGTGTGCCCTGTGACAGGACAGGCACATGACCATGTCCTTCTGCTCCGTTCCCCCTTCATTGACCAGGGGGCTCGGACCGGTCCATCCGGTCAGGTCGGGGCGTGCAACAGGGGCGAGGGGATCATACCATGTGGCGCCATCGGAGGCTGAATGGCACCCAAGACAATCGTTCGTCAACAGATATTCATATGGTCCCCCGGCGCCCCTATCCGAAGGTTGAGCCCCATCCTGGCTGTAGTGCATGGTATGGCAGTAACTATAAGAAATCGTTATGTATCCTGGTCGATTATCCGAAACAATTCCACCCGCTTATTGAACAGGTCCCCCACCGCCAGGACATTGTTTTCGGACACCGCTATTGCCTGAGGGTAGTTGAACCATGTGTGGCCGATACCCCTGCCGCCGAATTCCTTGATATAGGTGCCGTCAGGCTCGTATATACTGATGCTGTGCCGCATATAATCGCTGATGAAGATCCTTCCCTTCTGATCAACGGCAATGCCCCGCGGCCTGCTCAAGGTGCCGGCGACACCCCCCTTCTTGCCGAATTTGAACATGAACTCGAATTTTTGATTATAGACATACACCCTTCCCATGGATTCACTCAGGAGGTATATGGTACCCTTTGCATCCACGGCGATATCGCGGATGATCACCGGCTTCGGGGGATCATCCCCGAATTTGTCCTCAGGGCGTATCATCCTGAGGAATGCCCCCTTTTCATCCAGCATCACCACGCCGGGTAGGGTATCCCCTGCGAGATATATCCGGTTGTTTCCATCCATGGCAATGGCGTGCGGTATGAAATGGCCGGCCCCGGTGAATCCTTGAAGATCAAAGGTCTTAATCCTTTTCCTGGCAAAATCGAACACGCCGATGCGCGCGGATTTATTTCCCGCTGCGATCTCCACCGCGTAGATCTCTCCCTTGTCGCTTACCGTGATAAGGGAGGGGACAACGAGCCCTTCCCCCTTGGAGATCATAGCGCTCTCCTGCGCCAGGTCGGTGAAGATATATACGGCCCCTGCCCTGACATCGAGGAGGTACAGATCATCGTATGCATCGATATGGATGTCCGCCGGCGTCTCGATCCCGCGGCCCCCGTATGTATTTATGGTTGCCAGGTACTCGACGTCAGGGGAATGAAAGGGATCGGGACACACCCTGGCAGGGGAAAACGCCATGAGCACTGCAATGAGACTGCATGCAGCAATTGTCTTTATCGCAAGGGACTTCATGAGCATATTACGTCACCACACAATACAGTAGGTAGGGGGGCCGGAACGGCCCCCCTACTTGTTACTTGGACTATGGTTGTTACCGTTGCAAGCTATGACATCCCAGACAGCCCCAGTCATTGTCGCTGCCGGCAATTTGGTCATCATAGGCGAATCGCAGGATGTCGGGCTGTGCGGATCCGTGCGCACGATGGCAGGAGATGCAGGTAGCCCTTCCTGTGGAAGTTTCGTTGTCTCCCCCTGCAAATCCCAGCGGGTTGTACTTCCGGTCAAAGTCGTTGTAAGCCGTAGAAGGCGTACCATCGTTGTCCACGATCTCCCAGGTCGTGCTGTACGCTCCGCCTGTATGGGGGATATCCACATCCGTGGGATGCCTGACAAACGGCGAATCCCCCTGCACGTGGAAATTGCCATGGCACTTGCCGCAGAGTTCACTGATGGTGACATCATCGTCACCGGCGCTGTAGATGTTATGGGCTAAGGTGGTGGAACCTGCCAGGGTGGTGTCATCGGTCGCGATCAATTCCTCCTCGTAGTTGGGATCACCCTCACCGGCAACTGCATGTGCCGAATCGGTGCCGCCAACATAGAGCATGCGGTAGGTCAGGCCGGTGTTGTGATGGCCGCCCTTGATGGCCTCCATATCGTTCTTCACGGATGTCTCATTCCCGTGGCACCCGGTTGCACCGGCGCAGGTGAGCCCATTGCCGGCAACATCTCCCACATACCAATCGGGAGACGTCGCATTATACCCGGCAGGTGTGGCCTCACTTCCCAGGGAATGGTTATTATCACCGTGATTATCCGTGCTGCCAAAGCCCGTCGTAAAGAAACCGCCGGCGAGACATTTGTCATTGGTGAAACCGCTGCCTTTCACATAGGGGGTAGCATTCGCGAGAGGATCGCTTCCGGTTGTAGTGTGACAGCCGATGCAGTCATTCAACAGAAGGGCGTTATAGGGCCCGCCTGTACTCATTGGGCCAGCGCCCTGGCTGTCATGCATGGTGTGGCATTCGCTGCATGGCCCGGAAACCGCGGCCAATGCCGAATTCCCGGTGGCAAGCACAACCATGCAGGATATCGCGAGGACCAGAACCGTGAGTGTAATACCCTTTGCACATTTCATAGACAATTTTCCTCCTTTCGAATCCTTTCTGCATAACTCCCACAAGCAGTCCCTGCAGGAGGTCTTATGATGCTCTTTATCATACCCGGTACCCAGGGTATGGCTGCGGTGAAACGAATTTTTTGCCACTGCACCACCTCTCTCATCACCCGCATTGTCGTTAGGTATAATGAATGAATCCATCGGCAACGTTGCAGCCATCACCTCCTCCTACCTGATTGCCTGAAAACATCATTTAATCCTCTCTTTCCTCCTCCAAACGTTAAAAATCCCCTCCGCGCATATCCGCGCAGGGTGTGAGCCTGAGATAAGCATTTAAAGACATTACAATCATCATTGCCCTCGGTCGCATGACCGCGTGATTTTTCATTCCTTGGTTAATTTTTCGATGTATGACAGTAGAAACACCCCCTGTCGTCACTCAGCCCCCCCCCTCCGGCAATCTGTTCCGAATAGTCCCACCGGAGCATATCCGGATAGGGGCTTCCGTGGGGACGGTGGCAGGACAGGCACATGACCATGTCCGAGCCCGGCGTCACCGTCGTCTCAGGCGTTGCATCCACCGTTTCCTGGGCCACCGGTGAAAGCGGATCGTAGAGATGAGAGTCCCCTCCGGCATTTGCGTATTCACCGGTTTCCGGAATAACGGCATCCGACGGGTGGCGTATCCAGTGATCCTTGTATACCTGCCCCCAAAAGGGATTATTCACATAGGCGCTTGAAAAAAATGCATGGCATCCGTTGCAGAAGCCGGATATGCCCCCCTTGTCCGAGCTCTGCAACCCGGAATGGGGATCTGGGTCACCTGCATACCCATTGTGTGTTGCGGTGCCCGGGGAATGATCCGGATGGCCTGCCTCCCATAATCCATCCTCGTATCCCTTGACTCCGAAATCGTCGGGTGAGTGGGCGGCTGCCAGAAAGCGGTACCATCCCTGTCCGGCACTGGTTACCAGGCCGGATTCACCATTAGTGTGGTCGCTGCTATGGTGTTTTACCCGTGTATGGCAACCCTCACACCCGTATTTCCCCCCGAGATCGTCGTTCTGGCCTGCACCCGGATAGGGCCTGCTGAGGTTTACATGGCAACTGTTCGTACAACTAACGGTCGCCCCGGGGGCATTACTTAAAAACGGATCATCCTCGTTTAAAAACACATTGTGCCCCTTGGTATCGTCACCCTCATTAACCCACCAGAAATTCCCCCCTGCCAGGAAATTTTCAGGGGCTGATCCGCCGGTATAAAGCACCACCGGGACCAGACATCCATCCGGCGCCATCTCATAATAGGTGGAGGATGTATCGGATGAATGACACCCCAGACAATCATTGCTCAGCAGGAAGGGATTCGGTCCGTTGGGATCCTCCTCCGTCCCGTTCTGGCTGTTGTGCATGGTATGGCAGTTGGCGCATCTCCCTGTAACCGCAGCCTGTATATGCGTGAAGAACGCTGCAATGAGGGATATGATAAGAAGCACATACACGACGGTTCGACCCACATATCTCGTTCCTTGCCCTATCCATTCCCCCTTGATCAAGATTCGTCTCCTATGGTCCTGTTTGAAAAATCTGAATCCACATAACGGATGGTGTCCTTTTCAAATGCATTGCATGAAAAGGACAGGAAAAGGATCAGCACAAGGAAAACAGCAGGGGGGAAGAGACACACGTGTGAAAACCATCCGGCATGTGTATGTTTTTTGATGTTGTCCCAAAAAGAAGGTGTCATTTTCATTAAATTAAAATATCAGGCGTCTATTTGGTAAGAAAGAAAGGCCTCTGACAAATACCCCTTTTTCACTATGGTTGTGATCTAAAATGAACGTTTTTATGTCATACGGCGCAAGTATACCCACGAGAGGCCGATTGTACGGATAACCAAACAAGAACACGAGGCCCTCGGAAATGCTTGTGCGGATTGTGTAACAAAGGCCACGGCAAATGAGTATAATTATCTGTTTTTAAAAAATTTATTATGAATTTTTCTCTTCACTCCCAACGAAATTGTTCACGCCAATAATTTTAAATAGAGTAAAATTAAGAGACAAATATCAATAAATTATATTTTTGTGGCATGTTTAGGTACATGGCATTTCCCACTCTTGTTACAATGCTCCTCGTGCAAAAAATATCAAATGAAATCATTTAACATATTGATATTTTTGATTTATATGATTTGAACCGCAAGGAAGAATTGGGAATTCGAGGCATACAATTCTTACCCGTAATCAATAAGAGCAATTACTATGCCCTGTTATTCAAGTGCATAAGCTTTTTTGAATAAAAATATTATGTTAAATAGGAAATCAAATTATTCATGGTCCTGGTACAAAGGCCGTTTCGTAAGGATAGCTGCCCGTTTGTGCGGTATTCCTTACATTTTCCATGTCTGTTATCCGCAGCCACAAGGTCCCGATGTGGGGGGTATTGAAGGTCACTTTCAGGGGCGATTCCTTTCAAGTGAAACATTCATGAGCCGGATGAAACTGCGAATGTCGAATGTAGAATGTCGAATGTAGAATGTAGAAGTGAAACGCAGATGAGACTTCGGCGCACAAGGAAGCATGAAAATCCTGGGGGATTTTCAGATGAAAAGGAATAGGGCCTTTCATCCCTCATGGAAAAAATTCCCCGTCACTTAAAGCGGATAAAGGTGTACTGAAAAAATTGGAAACGGTGAATACCCCGCTGACTGCCGCGGATATCAATTATTAACGCCGGCGAGCACTGTAGATGATGGCGTGTGATGCATCCATACTCACATATGGTGGCTGGTTGAGGAATTTATCGGATGGAGCACTGATAGTTTTTTTTGAATTGACCGATATAGATATATGTGGAACCAAATGTTCTATGGTTAATGCTTCTAAGAAGGGGGGCAAGCATATGGGATTTTGGAGTGACAAGCAGTTGGAGAGAGTGTTAAAAAAGGAGAGGGGACAATGAAAAAGTCATTGGGTATTGTTGTAGCGTTATTGGTAGTTTTAGTATTTTGCACCGCCGCGGTTGCCGGGACCATCGGCAATCCGAATGCCACTGTTCAGAATCAGAAGTACGACTTTTCATTCGATACCGATTTAACGAACAGGGACATGGATATTGAGGGCGCAAGTGTTCACGAAATGGACAGCTCCCGTTTTCTGGTCAAGGGGACCTACGGTCTGGAAACCGGCAATATCCCCCTGAATCTGTATGCGAAACTCGGCATGGCGAATGCTGAAAGCGATGAGGCGGGGAGTGAATTTGATGGGGATTATGGAATGGCCTATCAACTGGGTATGAAGGCCACCGTATATGAGAAGAGCAATATGCAGTGGGGAGTCGGGCTGCAATACCTCTCGTACACCACGGAGGAGTCAGTCCTTGGCGTAACTGCAGAGATGGATTGTTCGGAAATGGACCTTTTTGCCGGTACAAGCTACCTGGGCCTTAACAAGGTAGTCCCCTACGGCGGCCTCCATTTTTCAATGGTTGATGGCGAAGTCAATGTTTTAGGAACCAAGGTTGGCGAATTTGAGGAGGCGGACAGCGTAGGCCTTTTCATGGGCGCGGACATGGGCCTTACTGATCAATTCAGGGGCGGCGCAGAGGTCAGACTCGTGAGCGAGACCTCATTTTCATTGAATTTCAGCTACCTGTTTTAATTATTACATGAGCAGTTGCTTGACCCCCTTTCCTTTGTTGTACGTCTAAGACGAAGCGAAAAAATGCTCCTTGGCAAGGATACGCCAGGGAGTTTTTTTTTGGCAGCCTTCTCAGGGGGCATCTGCGGCGGCGACCCCCGGCTCCACGATCACCAGCCTTCCTTGATTACCATCCAGCGCTGCGCGTGCCCCGAGGGGGAGGGTGGCCTTGTGCGGGCCGTGTCCGAAGGGGACATTGACGATCACCGGCCTTTTCAGGGGAAGGAGTATCTCCTTCAGGATCTCCTCTACGGGGAACCGCTTGTCGGGATTGGCCGGCTTCGCATTGGTGAAGGCGCCCACGGCGATCCCGGCCGCATCGGAGAGCTTCCCTGCAAGCCTGAGCTGGGTGAGCATGCGGTCGATCTTGTAGTTGGGCTCGTCCGTGTCCTCGATGAGCAGGATTGCGCCCCTGGTGTCGATCTCGAAGGGGGTTCCCATGAGTGCGCAGATCAGGGAGAGGTTCCCGCCGGTCAGCATCCCTTCCGCATATCCGGGGCCGAGGCATTCTATCGGGGGGGCGTTTGCAGGGGGGATGATTTCTCCAAGGGGCGCCGGCTGCGTGATGGCCCTCATGAGGAAGTCGCGGGTGAAACCCTCGAATCCGGGCTCGGTGAACTCCGTGACCGGCATGGGGCCATGAAAGGTGATGAACCGGGCCTTCTGGTTCAGCACGATGTGGAGCGCGGTGATGTCGCTGTATCCGAGAAAGACCTTGGGATTTGCGGCAATGGTCTCCAGGTCGAGCAGATGGAGCAGCCTTGCTGCCCCGTCTCCGCCCCTCATGCAGAATATGCCCCGGATGGCGGGATCGGCAAAGAACCGGTTGATCTCTTCCGCCCTGATATCGTCGCGTCCTGCGTAGTATCCCCGTTTTTCATAGCAGCATGTTCCCGTCACCACTCGAAGGCCCATCTCCTCGATCGCCTCCACCGCCTTGGCGATAGATTTTTTGTTCGGGCAGGGACCGGATGGCGCGATCATGCCGATGGTGTCCCCCTTCCGGAGCATTCGTACCGGTCTCATATGGTTTTTTTCTCTCCTTTTTTCTCTCATGTTCGCGCTGGGCCTTCCTGCAACGGGAAGTGACAGGAGAAGGACCGGTCTCCCTGCGTCACAAGGGCAGGGTCCTCCTTGCTGCACACGGCCCGTGCATAGGGGCAGCGGGTGTGGAATCGGCACCCCGAGGGGATGTTCACGGGACTGGGGATCTCCCCTGAGAGGATCTCCCTTTTCCGTCCCCTCATCCGGGGATCGGGCACCGGCACTGCTGCAATCAGGAATTTCGTGTAGGGATGCAGGGGCCGCTCGAAGATCTCATCCGTTGGGCCCAGCTCCATCGCCTTTCCCAGGAACATGACGCACACCCGGTCGGCGATCTGCCTCACCACGCCGAGGTCGTGGGTGATGAACAGGTAGGTGAGCCTGAACATCTCCTGGAGGTCGTTGAGCAGGTTCAGGATCTGGGCCTGGACGGACACATCCAGCGCGGATACCGCCTCGTCGCACACGATGAACTCCGGGTGCAGGGCCAGGGCCCTGGCTACCCCGATCCGCTGCCGCTGCCCGCCGCTGAACTGGTGGGGATAGCGCCCGAGGTCGTCATCCTTGAGACCTACGAGGTGCAAAAGCTCCCTGACCCGCCTGTCAAGCTCCGAAGGGCTCATCCGGTGGTGGGTGACCAGGGGCTCCGCCAGGATGTCCCGCACCCGCATCCGTGGATTCAGGGAGGCGAAGGGGTCCTGGAAGATGATCTGCATCCTCCTGCGCAGGTCGCGCATGGATGCCTCATCCAGGGTATGGATATCCGTGCCCCGAAACAGGACGCTTCCCGAGGTCTTCTCCTCGAGACGCAGGAGGAGCCTGCCCAGGGTGGTCTTCCCGCACCCCGATTCACCCACCAGGGCGAAGGTCTCCTGCTCGCGGATGGCGATGGACATCCCGTCCACCGCGTGGACGGCAAGTTTGGCTGTGCCGAAGAGGCCGCTCCTCACCGGGAAGTGTCTTTTCAGGTCCTGGGTCTCGATGAGCACCGTACTCATACACCATCCCCTTCACTGTCCCCGTCGCTTCGGTAGAGCCAGCAGCGCACCTCATGCCCTGGGCCGGCCCGAAAGAATCCGGGTTCCCGTTGGGAGCAGACCGGCATCGCCTTCCCGCACCGGGGATGAAAACGGCATCCCGCAGGGGGATGCATAAGGTCCGGGACCGCACCCTCGATACCGGGCAGGCGATGCTTTTTCCCCTGTGCGGCCATACCGGGCATGGATCGCATGAGCCCCTGGGTATAGGGGTGGGCGGGGTGATCGAACAGAGCGAATACATCCCCCTGTTCCATGATCCTTCCTGCGTACATGACGGAGACCTCGTCGCATACCTCGGCGATGACCCCCAGGTCATGGGTGATGAGGAGGATGGAGGTGCGGCTGCGTTCCCTGAGCCCCAGGAGAAGATCGAGGATCTGGGCCTGCACCGTGGTATCCAGGGCGGTGGTGGGTTCATCCGCGATGAGGAGCCTCGGCTCGCAGATGATCGCCATGGCGATCATCACCCGCTGTCGCAGGCCCCCTGAGAGCTGATGGGGATATGACCGGAGGCGGGATGCAGGCTCCGGTATGCCCACCAGATTGAAGACCTCGATGACCCGGTCGCGGATCTCCGCCCTGGTAAGGCATTCATGGATGCGGATCGCCTCCCCGACCTGGCGTCCGACCGTGTACACCGGATTGAGCGAGGTCATGGGTTCCTGGAAGATCATGGCGATCTCCTTGCCCCGCACCGTACAGATCTCCGGATAGCCCAGCCGGGTGAGGTCCCGGTCGTCGAACATGACGGTTCCCCCGGCGATCCGTCCGGCAGGGGAGGGGATGAGCCCGAGTATGGACAGGGCGGTCATGCTCTTTCCGCACCCCGATTCACCCACCAGGCCCACGATCCTGCCCCGGTCGACCGTCAGAGAGACCCCGCCCACCGCGCGGACAGTCCCCCTCTTGAAGACAAAGTGGACCGAGAGGTCGCTGATCTCCAGGAGCCGGTCCCGGCAGTGACCGCTATCGGTCGCCTCGTTCCCATTCCCCTGCATTGTTTTGCCATCCGGCCCTGTCCGATTCCCCATCACGCTATCCCTTCATGTACGGGTCGAGGGAATCCCGCAGGCCGTCCCCCATGAAGTTGAAGGCCATGACCGTGATCAGGATGGCCACCCCGGGGATGATGGCGACCCATGGGGCGGAGAAGAGGTGTTCCTTGCCCCTGGACACCAGCAGTCCCCAGCTCGGGGTGGGGGGCTGTGCGCCCACCCCAAGAAAGCTCAGGCTCGCCTCGTACATGATGGCCTCGGGTATGCTCAAGGAAAAGAGGACAATGAGCGCGGGCAGGCAGTTGGGGAGGATGTGGCGGAGCATGATCCGGTGCCGCTTCACCCCGATCGCCCGGGCCGCCTCCACGAATTCCTTCTCCTTGAGGGACAGGGTCTGGGACCTGACCACCCGGGCGGGCCCTGCCCATCCCACCAGGCTTATGGCAATGAACAGGTTGAAGAGGTTGGGACCGAGCGTGTACATCACCACCATGGCGAGGATCAGGGAGGGGAAGGCGAGCATGACGTCAGCGCAGCGCATGATGATGAAGTCGGTCGTTCCCCCGCAGTAGCCGCTCATGATGCCGAGCATCGCCCCGATGAGGATGGAGAAGAGGCTGGGAAGAAGCCCGATCACCAGGGAGATCCTGGTGCCATAGATGATCCGGGAAAGCAGGTCCCTTCCGAACTTGTCCGTGCCGAGCAGGTGCCTGAGGGAGGGTGCAAGGAGCTGCCTGGTGAGGTCCATGGCATAGGGGTCGTGGGGGCTCAGCAGGGGGGCGAACACGGCGGCGATCACCAGGAGGAGCACGATCGCCAATCCAGCCGTGGCCATACGGTTTTGGCGGAAGGTATCGATGATGTCCCGCAGGGGGCCCTCCGGCGCACCCTCCTCGGTGATATTCGATGTTGTGTTCAGGGTTGCGGCATCCATGGCGGTTGGGAGATCATCCTCCCTTCATTTCGTAACGGATGCGGGGATCGAGCACCGAGTAGAGGAGGTCGGCGACCAGGTTCCCCAGGATCACCAGCACCGTGGCAAAGAGCACCGCACCCTGGAGCAGGGGCATGTCGCGGCTCTGGATGGCGTCAATCGCGATCCTTCCGATGCCGGGGATGCCGAACACGCTCTCGGTGATCACCGCGCCGGAGAGCAGGCTCGCCACCTGGATGGCCATGATGGTCACCACCGGGAGCAGGGAATTCTTCAATGCATGGCCCACGATCACCGGGACCTCCCGGAGCCCCTTGGCGCGGGCCGTGCGGATGTAGTCGTTCCGCATCACCTCGAGGAGGCTGGATCGGGTGAGGCGCGCGATCACGCCTGCCGAGTACCAGCCCAGCACGATTGCGGGCATGATCACGTACTGCGGGCCGTAGAACCCCGCGACCGGGAGCCAGCCCAGCTTCAGGGCGAAGATGTACTGGAGGAGGAGTGCCGACCAGAATACCGGCATGGACACCCCGAGGAGGGAGAATCCCATGAAGAAGTGATCGATGAATGAGTACTGTTTCACCGCAGAGAGGATCCCCGCCGGTATCCCGATGATCCAGGAGAGGAGGGCGGCGGCGAGTGCCAGGATCAGGGTGTTGGGGAATGCCTGCATGATCAGGCTGCTCACCGGACGGTTGAGCTTGTAGGAGACCCCGAAGTCTCCCTGGATTGCCCCGCCGATGAACCGGAGGTAGCGGAGTGCCATCGGTTCGTCCAGGTGCATCTGATGCCTTACCCGCTCCACCACATCCGGGCTGATGTGCTCCTTCATCATGAGGGCGACCGGGTCACCGGGGATCACGTTCAGCATGAGAAAGAGGAGGAAGGTCACCCCGATGAGCACGGGTATGGAGAAGGCGGTCCGCTTCAGGATGTGGCTAAGCATGCTACTCGATATCTACTTTATAATAGGACATGTCGCTCCAGCCGTTCCAGGGTACCGTGAAATGCTTGACCCTTGGCTGTACCACGTAGGTATGGTCCAGGCTGAACAGGGGGACCCACGCCGCATCCTCGTGAACGATCACC
>JBLIRP010000038.1:0-34424 GCA_049472355.1 bacterium
GAATAATGTAATCGATTCCTATACCTATTCAAAAAATCCCGGGAAGAACAAGTCGATCGGGAGATCCCCCGATGGCGGAGCCGTCTGGACGATATTTCCTACACCAACACCGGGTGCATCGAATGTAGGGCTTGAAAATGTCCCGCCAATAGCACGATTTTCCTATACTCCTCTCAACCCGAAGATGTCGGATAAAGTACGATTTGATGCCTCCCAGTCAACCGATAGCGATGGGGTTATTGCTGAGTACAGGTGGGATTGGGAATCTGATGGGACATACGATGCTACAGGAAAAAATGCCACTCATGTATTCTCGAATCCGGGGACTTGGCGCATTACCTTGATGGCCATTGATGACGACGGCATAAACTCCACGATAACCGAGACTATCATCACCCCCCCTTCTGAGACATCGCTTGAATTTTATGGTACGCCCCACGAATTCGCAGGAGAGAATATCTATTTTGTTGTAACCGATCGATTTGTCAATGGGAATACGGGAAATGACCACAGAGATCAAGGCAGGGAGAGTGGCCGTCCCACCTGGGAATTGAGAATGGCAGGGCCTGGCGGGCAATATGCGAATATCGGATACATGGGGGGTGACTTCGAAGGGATATACAATAATGCAGACTATATCAAGGAAATGGGTTTCACCTCTCTATGGATAACACCGATTGTTGACAATCCCGATGAATCATTCACCGGCGGGCGCCCTTGCTCATATGGTGCAGGAATTGGCTCGGATGGCGGCAAGACAGGGTATCACGGATATTGGGGGGTAAATTTCTATACGGTCGATGAGCATTTGGAATCATCCGGTTTCACCTTTGAGCAGTTCTGCTCGAAGATGAAGGGAAAAGGCCTGAATATTGTCCTTGACATCGTGTGCAATCATGGATCTCCCTCATATACCATGCCTTCGGATCAGCCGAAGTTTGGAGAGATATATGATAAAAACGGGACATTGATCGCGGATCATCAGAACCTCCGGCCGCAGGATCTCGATCATAATAAGTCCCTTCACCGGTTTTATAACAAAGGGGGAGGTCTTGCCGAGCTCTCCGACCTGAACGAGAACAATCCGGATGTCTTGGAATATCTTACTGGTGCGTATCTACAGTGGATCAGTCAAGGGGTATATGCCTTCCGTATCGATACTATCGCATGGATGCCCCATTCCTTCTGGAAACGATTCGCCGATAAGATACGCGAGAATCATCCCGGTTTCTTCATGTTTGGCGAGAATTTCAACTCTGATGCACGGACAATAGCGCAGCATCAAAGGCCCGAGAACGGAGGGATCAGTGTCTTGGATTTCCCCTGTAAGGATGCCATGCAGGGCATATTTGGGGGCAACGGGAGCTATTCTTCATTGGAAGGGTATCTTCATCTCATGGATGGCACCTATACAAATCCCTATGAGCTTGTCACCTTTTATGATAATCACGACATGTCACGGCTGAATGCGGGCGAGAATGCATTTATTGACGCACATAACTGGCTTTTCACCGCACGCGGGATACCATGCATATATTATGGTTCTGAGAGGCGGTTCATGGCAGAGAAATCCGAACACCAGGGGAATCGTAATTACTATGGTCCGGAAGGTGTCGCCGATGCACGAACGAACAGCAAGATATTTCGGCAGTTAAAAAGGATCGCGAACATCAGGAAAAACAGCCCAGCCCTTCAGAAGGGGCTCCACGTCAATGTTGCGCTCGGGAATGATACGGCCTCGTTCTATCGGGTATACCAGCATGGAGGGATAAACCAGACAGCCCTGATTCTCTTGAATAAGGGAGAGAGTGCGGCCAATTTTCGAGTAACGGAGTACATGTGTAACGGCACCTGGATCGATGCCTCCTCAGGAGACCAGTACAATGTCAATGAAGGTGCGTTGAGCACCTCTGTTCCTCCTCATGACGTGAAGGTCCTTCTTTTCAATGAACCGTTGAACAACGGATCATTCGTCAGCCTGCTTAGGGCAATGATGATCGGGGCAGGTGAAAAGGTGGCAATCGAGCCCAACCCAGCAATAGCCGGTGGAAATGTTAAGGTCAGCTATCGATCAATCAAGGGAAAAGTCATCGAATGTCACTGGGGAAAGAACAACTGGGAGGGCAGAGGAATGCATCAGGGAGACATCCCGATGAGCTGGAATGAAGAGAGGTTTTGCCATGAATGCATGATCACCGTGCCTGCGGATGCGTCAAAGCTCGATATGGTCTTCCATAATATCACGGATGCCACGTGGGATAATAATAACGGTGCGGATTGGCACTTTGAGGTTAAAGGGATCTGAGATCAAATCAGCTATCTATGAAGCAAGGCATTGGATAAGCAGGGACAGAATGTCTAAAGAATAGCGTTGCATGAGACTCTTGCAAGGTCTCGTCAAAGTCGTCAAAAAGAGTAAATTTTCAATGAGATAATAAGAGAAAGTTGAGAAGCAAAGCATAGATTGAAATAATTGCCTTGATCTGACTTTGACGAGACCTTGTGAGACCCTTGTTGCCTATTTGATTTTGATGGCACCTTTTTGGTATAAAAGGTGTGCGCATTTTTGTTAGTTTTATTCAAACAGATTAAATCAAAATAAAATAATTATTATAGATAATATATAAATTATTTAGATTTATTGTTGCTAATAAGCTAACAAGAATCATTAATTTTTTCGTTTTATCGGCAAAGAAAGGAGATGCAAATGTACTGTAGGAATTGTGGCAAGGAGGTGCATCCTCAAGCAGTCGCTTGTCCGAGTTGCGGTGTGCCGCCGCATTTGGAGAAGAAATTCTGCCAGAACTGTGGAGCCGAGACGCAGGCGAATCAGTTGCTTTGCACAAAATGCGGGGTTGCCCTTGCTGGCGGCATGGCGGCCGGGGAGAAGAGTAAGGTTGCTGCTGGTTTGCTTGGAATATTTCTGGGCTGGATTGGAATCCATAAGTTTTACCTCGGATATAACAAAGAAGGCTTGATCATGCTGCTTGTGTCTCTCGTCGGAGGAATCATCACCTGGGGAGTTGCCACGGGCGTCATCTCGATCATCGGCCTGATCGAAGGAATAATATACCTCACGAAATCGGATGAGGAGTTTGCCCAACTCTATGTCCGAAATCAGAAGGGCTGGTTCTGACAAGAAGTGACCGAACCAGAGGCTGAGTTTTCAGCTCCATTGATTTTATGATCGGTAGAAAAAGGGCTGCACAAATTGCTCGAGCGAAACTTCTTATAATTTCGGCTGCTTCGAGCCCTCGTTATATCGAAGTTCGCTCAGCTCAGCCTTTCGGGTTGGAATAAAATGTAAGGAATCCTGATGGAGCAATTAAGAAATAAGCACATAATAACGGATCTTGGGGGTGGTATTGATGTGCAAGCTCTCATTAATAAAAGAGAAAGGTTTAAGCTGTAATTATTTCGTTATATATGCGGTGATAATATTTATGACGGTATACTCAAATAGTTGTAAAGCTGATACAATCGATCAATTAAAAGCCGATAGGGAAAGATACGTTGAAAATTTTCGCATCCATGGTCAATTTGATATGGAAAAAGCCAAAGAGATTGAAAAAAGACTCAGGACCTTGGAAAAAAATTCAGAAGGGGAATTGCTTGCTCAAACCTTGTTTGAATTAGCCACGATTCAACGCATCACCAACCAGTTTGAAACAGCAATAGGCAATTACGAGCGTGCTGCCGTTGTGGCAAAAGAAAATCAGGATACGGAAATCGAGTTTGACGCCTGGTTGGGGGTTGCCAGGTCACATGCCTATGGTACGCGTAACCATGGCGCCGCCGCTGATGCCTTCGATCGTGCTGTTGCCAGTGCTGGTAATACACCCACCAAAAAGCAATGCTATGAAATGGCGGATTATTCTTCGCAACTGCAAACCGGGCGAGGAGAGTTGGAAGCTGCATTGTTAAATGCCCTTGAAGCCGTTACGTTCGCCCAGGATGACTCCCAGCGTTTTTATGCGCTTCTCGACACCGGCGATGTTCTGCAAAGATTCGCGGAAAGTTGTGACTACCGAAAAATAGTCGATGCGAAATCAAATGCTGAAAACGACTCATGGGGAGCCTGTAAGCGGGCGGTTGCAGCCGCCAGATCCTATTATGAAAAGGCCAGAATCACGGCGAATAAATTGGGATGGACATTCCTTAAGAATGAGTCACAGGATTTTGTCAATCAACTTGATATGCGATTGTCCCTCATAAATCAGAAAGCAAGATTTGAACATTTTGGACAGGTCGGTGTATTCAATGCACAGCATATAGACAATGTACTGGTTAATGAAAATTACTCTTCAGGCGGCTCTGAACTGACAGCGGGTCTTCCCCTTAGCGCTCTTATTGAGGAAGTAGTGCCTGAGTCGCAAGCCAACAACCCCAGGAATATCTATCTCAGAGGCATTAAAGCTGATATGGATGGCAATCCCATGCAGGCATTAGAATATTTCAAAAAAGCGACGAAATTGCTCAGCACCGAGCGTGCGAGCCTGTTTGACATTCGCCAAAGGGGGACGGTGGTTGAAAATCGTCCTGAACTTATACGAGACCTGGGCCTACGGTTGCTGGCGTTTCAAAAATTTGATGATGCATTTGTAGTGTTCGAATCCTTGCGCTCACGTGGTTTAGAATGGCTTACGACTGCATTTGATAAAAACAATTTCACAGATGCCGAGCGAAAATGGATAGCCAATTTTGTTCAGTTGGATTCATTAGTCAGTGCAAAGCAAAATGGCCTTGTAGAAACCGTCATCGCGGGTATCGAGCATAGTCGTTCTCTTGAGTTGCTGGATGAACTTAACCAATTAAAGCAATTGCGTCGTGAACACCAGAAAGAAAAGCAGTTCCAGTCTGTCGTGAAAAGGCTGAAATCGACTGAGTGTGAAATCCCCACGATGACTCAGTTGAAAAAGATTGTTGACAAGGTTAATATTCCTGTTTTGCTTTATTGGGTGACACCTACCAATGTGGTGGTCTGGGTCGTGAGTCCAAAGGGAGCCGAAGTCAAAACCGTATTTTTGCCGGAAGTAGCTGTCATTGATAAAGTGAGCAAGCTACGTGATTCATTTAAAACAACTGATCAGGATTTCGACGATAAATCAGCAAAGGAACTTCATACGTATCTCATTAAGCCCTTCGCAAATTATCTCAATCAGAAACAAGCCGTAATCATACCGCAAGGGCCTCTCATAGGTTTACCTTTTGAAGCACTGGTTGATGCCGAAAACGGGAAATTTTTGGCGGAAACACTGTCCATCTCCTACGCACCGAATGCTGCATTTGTCATGCGAGTGTTTGAGGGCCGGGTACCAAAAATTTCCAAGATAACAGCTATATATGATGAGGCGATTGAAAAGAACACTCATGAGATTTCACGAATAAAAGGTGTTGAAGGTGTCCATGTTAGCTCGCATTCCACAAAAGGCATGAATGCCGAGGAAACAATTAAGCTTTTGGGAGATGCCGAGATTGTGCATGTGTTATTACATGGTGAGTACAATTATGACGACCCATTGCAATCGACTGTAAAAATCGGCGGAGGAAATTTGCACGGCGAATATATTACGGCGGCTGAACTGCTTGCTGCAGACTGGCGTGATACGCAGCTCGCGGTATTCAGTTCCTGTGAAGGTGCTCTTGTCAAGACGCGGATCTCCAATGAACAATTTGGGATCTCCTGGGCCTTGCTCGCCGGGAGTGTTGAACATTTGATTTTGAGTCGCTGGTGTGTTAATGCAGAGAGCAATGCTGTCTGGATGGAAACGTTTTATAAGAGTATGGCAGTGGAGAAGATGTCTCCAGCGCTGGCAGCTAATGCTGCCATGCGTAAGATGATCAAAAGTGATAAGCGGCACCCCTATTACTGGGCCGGTCCGCAAGTATTTGGAAGGTAGGTGGCAATGTGGAGATCTTTTCTAATTTAAAAAACGTTGGCGGGATGTTGGCAACGGTAGCGACTCTTGTCTATGTTTCCGGTTATCTGGCTCTACGCGCCAGGGCTTTCACCCTGGGTATTGATCCGGTATTTACACTGGCTTATGAAGGTTATGTTTTTGCGGGATTTCGCTTTCTGTTCATTTCGTTAATTATCTTGTTAATATTGAGCCCTATTATTCTTGCTGTACGTTCTGGCGCTTTGTGGATGAGCAAGCGTGTTCCTGGCACATTGCTTAATACTGGTCAATGGTTGCTTTTGGTTTTGTTGGCGATATGCACCCTGTATATTACGTTTAGGATTTTAAGCGTTAACGGGGTGCTGCTGCGGGGAAAAAACAATGGATGGAATTCGTTGCTGGAGAGGGCTGTAATTGGTGGAGAACCGGCTGTTGCCTTAATGTTTGCAGTGTTGTTTTTGACTGCACTTTCAGTTCTTTGGCTAAAAATGCGTCTGCCGGCAGTTAATGATTCGTTCACCTGGATGCTGGGCATTGTCGTGACAATACAAATATTTTTATTACCTATCTTCCATGGTTCGTTGTATGCGGATCGCAAGGTCCGTGTACTGGCAGCTACCCCCGAGGCCGTGAAGGACTTCAAGGAGCCCTTGGGCATAGTCGATCGCACCAGCGATCACGTGACGTTATTGGGCGTGGATAAAAATGATGAACGGAGGTTAGTCACCATCAAGATTGATGATTTAAATGGTATCCCGGTAAAAAATATCGTCAGCTTAAAGAAGTTTATTCAAAATGAGCTTGCTCATGCTCAGGAAAAAGGGGGGAGATTCGTACCTGAAAAAACAGGTCAAGAAGATATGACATCAAAAAATGAAGCCTATGTTGATAAAGGGTTTTTCAAACAATTAATTGATTACTTACATGTGACTTTTGAGAATATAGGTTCCTTGGGTGACAGTGTTGTCGCACACGGTCAGATTTGGTTAGTGGAGTTTGATACATCAGGAAGGCCTGCCAAACCGAGAAAAATTAGTGCGGTAAGTAACCTTGCCTGGCCTATTCTTGACCCCAAAGATCAGACTATCTATGCTATACAGCAAGACCGGATTGTTCAACTTGGCGATGATGGACAGTCGATAACCGAGGTGGACAAACAAAAGCAATGGATCAAGCTTTTCGGTGTAACAGAACACGGTGATGTGCTGGGCATGATATATGAAGATGGTGAAAGTATACTTGCCACACTGCACGCCGATGGAAAAATAACACTAAGTCCTGCCCCGCAGTCTGATGAGGAACAAGAGCAAAAATCGATACTGGAACAAGAGCACCGGGCTTACGCAGGTAACAGATCCTTGTATGTGAAAAGATCGACTCGTGGTGGTCGCGGATTCGATGTATTCTTTAAAAGAGGAGAAGATGTTTTTAACTTGAGTGACTGTGGCGATGATCGATGCGGGCAACCCTCTTTTTCTCCTGATTTTCGAAGAGCGTTATATGTTCGTAAATCGCGTTTTTAATCCTCATCTGATAGAGCTGTGATTGGTAGTAGCTGTCGTCAGACCGAGATGACCAACTTAAATAATAAGTTACATCTGATGCTTGATGAAATGTTTGTCATTTTTGCCATGATAGTTGGGAGACAGGAAAAGATATTTGCTTTTGGCGAGTCAGATAATTTCTTCTCACATTTTGGATGCCTTTGCCTAAGGAGGAATTAAAACTGTGGCAATTTCTTAATGCTGCGACAGGAGTTACAGGGTCAATGGAACTACTATTGTGTTTGTGGCAACTATGAGATGAAGGGAAATCAACAACAATTATAATTTATTACATAATTCGGAAGATATGGTATGAACGATTTCTTATCCGGCGATAATTTACATTTAATCCAAGATGATTTTGAGAGCAAAGTAGCCCGGCTATCCGCACTCTATGATATTTCACGGGATATTAACTCCATTTTTGACAGAGATGAATTGTTAAGATCGATTCTGCAAAAGGCCAAAAGGTTATTGAATGTTGAGGGTGCTTCTATTATCTTCTGGGACCAGAAGGAGAGGATGTTCTATTTCCCTGTGGTTGTTGAGGAAACAGAGGAAAGAGAGAGACGATTAAGGCAGCTCCGTTTTCCCGATAATTCGGGTGTTGCCGGTTGGGTCTTTCGTGAGGATAAACCTCTTTTGGTTCAAGATGTCAGCAAGGATGACCGTTTTTATAAAGAAATAGATAAATGCACCGATTGCGAAACGAAATCGATTTTATGTGTGCCTTTACATGGAAGAAAGGGGATATTTGGTGTCATTGAGGCGGTCAATAAGAAAAGTGGAGAATTCACTGATGACGATGAGCTCCTTTTAACCGCCATGGCAGATAATATTGCAACTTCAATAGAGAAGGCGAATCTCTATTATGATTTACAAAAGGCCTACTATGATTTACAAAAGGCCGAAGCCCTTCTGAGGAGACAAAATGCCCAATTGAAGAGATCTGTCAGGCAAAAATACAGCTTTGAAAATATCATCGGTATCAGTGAAGAGATTATGGATGTTATCAATAAGGCAGCACAGGTTTCCCTGACGGATGCTACCGTATTGGTCGTCGGAGAGACAGGGACTGGCAAGGAATTGATAACACAATCAATCCATAATTCCAGTTCCCGCGCCCTTAATAATTTCGTTGCCATAAACTGCGGTGCAATTCCTGAGAACTTGCTGGAAAGTGAGTTGTTCGGCCACGAAAAAGGGGCTTTTACCGATGCCACTCAGCGAAGAATTGGCCGATTTGAGGAGGCGGATGGGGGGACACTTTTTTTGGATGAAATCGGCGATATGCCGCTGAGCCTACAGATCAAGCTATTACGCGTTTTACAGGACGGCGTTTTCCAGCGTATAGGCAGTAATCAGGATATCCCTGTAGATGTCAGGGTTATAGCGGCTACCAATCAGGATTTGGACATATTGGCAAAGAAGGGGATATTCCGTCAGGATTTATACTTTCGCCTTAATGTATTTGAATTGAAAATACCGCCCCTGCGAGAGCGGAGGGAAGACATTCCCCTCCTTATCCAACAATTCATAAGACTATATTCTAAAGAATATGGTAAAAAGATCCTCGGTATAGAAATTGCCGCCCTTAATAATCTCTGCAAGTATGACTACCCAGGAAATGTAAGGGAACTGGAGAATATAATCGAGAGTGCTACAATCTTGTGCAAAAAGAATCTGATAGGGATTTGTGATCTTCCCCATAAGGTGAGTAATCTGAAGTCCCCCGGTACAATCCCAACAGCGCATGAGGATTTTTCCACCATCCCCAGAAACAATAAGGAATTAAAGGCTGCCAAGGCAGTGTCTCGAAAGAAGTCGGATGAAAGGATCGAAAGGCTGTTTCTGACAGAACTCCTTACTCGTACGAGAGGTAATGTAACAGAAGCAGCCGGACAATCAGAAATGAATCGATCCTGGTTATCACAGCTAATCAATAAGCATAAATTGGATTTAAAGCAATTTCGAACGATTGCTCAGAAACCATAGAGTACATTCAGTGAAATAATCTCATGAAATGGATAAACGTGAGGCACTCCCTCTGCTCCTGGCGACAGATCCTGAGTTTGGTCCTTATCGAGCCATCGGTTAAAGATGGAAACGGCGTGAAGGATGTAAATACCCTTCACGCCGTCTATGACATAACCAAGGCTAATCAGGAAGCAGAATTATTCAATATGGTGGTATCCTTGATATCTGTTAGCACCAGCACCAGAGCCTACCGTTATGGACAATACAGCAGGGACTATGGCCTGTTTTGCATATGATTGTAGCAGTTGTCATATGACTGACTTCGCCCTGAAACTTGCAGTCACCCTCATTATTTCCGAGTTTCTTCCCATGTATCTTTAATCCTTGCCCATGGGGTTCAACGTTAATAATCTCTCCCTCGTCATTTAAAGTCAGAGTAACCTTTACCTCTTTCATGGTCCGTTCTCCTTTCCCCGTTCCATAAACTGCCTTAAAAAATTCCTTCCTATTCCTTCCTAACCTCTTGCCTCATTAATTACCTCTTGCATCACCTCCCTTTTTCTGGCATGCCTCGGATCCCCATGCCCTTCTTGTTTATATAGGAGCCTTTGTCTAATTGCTTATTTTTATGATCATTAATCATTAATTGTAGTCGACAGATCATAACGGTTAGTAGGCTATTGTAAATTTTGCCCAAACAATACGTTCCGGGTATATCACAGGGTGTGGAAGATCCATATCCTGATAATGAAGGTCTTCATCGAATAGATTTTTTACCTCAAATATTATAACTCCCAATCGCTTGGGAATTCGATATTTCACCGATGCATCAACTACCGGGAAACGATCATTACCCGGCTCGAATGTCCCTAAGGAATTTCTAAATTCCCCCCTCTGATCGATATATGTACCTTTCAATCGTGCGCTGAATCCCAAAGGGTGAAAGAAGCTGAGCGTGAGAGGAAACCGATGTGTCGTGCATCCAGTTATATCCTCCTCACCAGGGGCTTCAAGGGTCCTTTCGAATCGCTCAAACTGATATTCAAAACTGAGTGCCAGCCAGTCTTGAGGAGTCCAGCAGATATACGAGCGCCCCAATTGTTCATCCCAATCTGTCTGTCGTATCTCGTGAGACGGGATATCTTCGAACGGGACTTCCATCTCCCGGAGGGAGAATTCCGCCCCTGCATACACAGCATCAGAAAATCCTTGATCAATGCCGATTCCATATCGCCATGATTCCGTACCCTCCGTATCGTCGAAAAACTGATTGAAACCGGCTACCTGGGTAGGTTCGAGGGTCTGGTCTGAAATTAGTGACTTTTTTAGGACCCTGAATGCTGCTGCCCGCAATGTGGTACCAGGAAATGGATTCCAGGTCACTCCGAATTTGGGATTGAACTGATCGCGATCCACAACGGCATGAATGAAATCGGCGCTTCCTCCGATAGTCCACGTGATATTGCGCGGGTAGGTAATCTCGGAATACGCATGGAGATTCGTATGGCGGATGCCGCTTTCTGTTATTGATATCATCGGAGTCGGAGGAAATGGCGGTGGAGGGGTCATCATCTCGATATCCCTTCGATCCGCATCGAAATATCCCGTACCGCAGGTGATATGGAAGCGTTCCATGTTATAGACATACTGCACTTCAGCAATGTATCCATCCTCATCCGTTGTTATATCGCTTCCAGGAAATAGAAGGGTGTAGAAATCCGCATTGCGGAATATTGCAGATGCAATGAGATCGGCATGGGGGGGAAAAGCATGATGCAATCCAAGTCGAAAGGAATCGATTTGCTCCTCTTGTCTCAGGGTGGGCAAAAAATTATCCCGATGGAATCTGAGGGGTAGATCACCCTTCTCTTTATCCGTATATCGAAATTCCGCCTGGATCCCTGTTTCGGGTGAGAGGCGCATCTGCGTAAATACATCATAAACAACCTGCCTCTGGTCATTATTCTCTCTAAACCCGTCATTCTCATAGTAAAATTGTCCCAGGCTGTAAGACATCCTTCCCAACACGGCCGAGTGAACCATCTCATCACCAAATGTATCGTTTCCTCCGCTAATGCCGCTTACCTGAAATGCCATCCTGTTTCGATTGAAGAGATGGTTGAATTCATATGAGGATGGATCCCCGGGACCTGCCCCCTCCAGGATGAACGGATTGCTTTCGGCAAGTTGTGGCTGAACAGGGACTATGTTTATTGGTTGCAGGAGTTGGGATTTGAGGAGCTCGCTGACCCTGGCAATCTCATGACGTGGAAGCGAGGCGTATAGATCGGAGAGAAATCTGTGCACCGAATGGTTGCCTGGTGCCTCATTGAGTGATTTCCATCCCTCCACCAATGCAAGTTGGTGAAATCCGAGGTCACGATAAACCCGGGCAAGGCTTACACTCCGTGCAGCAAGGTCCTCATCAAGCAGGAGGCGTGATCGGTAGACGGCCCGGTTTTCGTTTAGCCGGATGGATTCTCGTAAATCTATCAGTGCCTCCACCGGCCGGTTGAGAGTCTGTTTTCGAATGGCGTCATAGAAATAAGGGGTTGGATCCAATGGATCAAGCTTCTTGGCGACATCAAATTGCTCCATGGCCAGCGTATCACGCCTTTCCTCGAAATAGGCCTTCCCCAAGTAGCTGCGTATGAGCGAGTTGCCCGGAGAAAGGCTTGCGGCAATCTCGATCTCCAAACGACCTTCCTCTAGATCACCTTCCCATATCCGTGCCAATCCCAGCCCCAGACGTGGGATGGGATCTGCCTGATCAAGTTCGATTGCCCTGTAGAAGGAGTGCCTTGCATCATGAATCTTGATCTGGCTCAGATAGGCAAATCCCAGAACAGTATGCGGGTATGTCAGATGAGGGTTAAGGGCTACCGCTGCCGGGGCTGCTTGCAGTGCTCTATCGAGATCTCCTACGGACAGCCAGAGTTCTGCAATTCGAGCCCATGCAAGGGCATTTTCCGGATCCAATCGGATTGCCTCTTGGAGACTTGCCAGTGCTCCTTTGAGATCAAAATGTGCTTGTTGTGCATATGAGTGCGCGATCCAGGCACCCGGGGATTTGGGATCAGTCTCGATGGCCTTTTTAGACAACTCAAGGGCCATGTCCTTCTCGTTCTGAACCACAGCAATGATTGCCTGCAGGGCAAAGGCATTGGGATGGAACGGATCCAGCTTCAGTGCCCTTTCAATATCGATGCGAGCTGCATCAATACGTCCCACTGACAACAACAACTGCGATCTATAGGTAAAAAATCGGGGATCGAGGATTCCTTCTCGAACCCCTTCAAGGCTCGAAAATGCCCTGGCCAGGTCACCCTTCCGGTAAAAATCAATAGACGATCGAACCGATGCCTGCCAATCGGATTCTTCTTTATCAGGAAAATCGGATGGCCGGTAATCCAAAACAGGAGGGTAGTAGAGAGCCCATTGTACTGCGTCCAGCGGACGCACCACGATGCGCACGATCGGAGGCTGCCCGGCCTGAGCCGCGGCTGATTGACCACCTTCCACCATGATGCCTCCTGCTTCGTTTGTTGCCATCACCTGACCATCAAAGACAGAAATGGCTGCCTGGGTTTGGTCAACCCGCATAAAAAATTCCGTGCCCTCTATCGCGGCATTCATAAATGGTGTCAGGACCTTTAAACTGTGGGGGAACCGACTGAAAAAATGGGCGGCTCCTGTCATTAGGTTGATTAAAAAGGTTTTTTTTTGATCCAAACCGGAGAATATAATCGTAGTCATATGATCAAGACGAATCGTGCCTCCGGTGCGGGCGGCAACATCTGCCCGGCTTCTTTCAAGCACCCGTATCATGTCGCCGAGACAGATTGTATCATTCAATGCCAAAGGCGCCCATTCCGACTCACCAGCTCTCAGAATCTGAACGTCACCTTGCACCGATACAACTTGAGCGACCCATTCCTTGCATGTATTCGCAGCCCCAGGGCAGGGAAGGGTATGCATTATCAAAAAACCGACAAGAACGGTAAGGATAAAATAAAGGACTTCGTCTCTCTTCATACCTTGCCCCTTTTAAAATGTTAGGACCTGTGTATTGTTCATTCTGCAATCCTTCCTGATAGCCTATTTTTACGGATGTTAATCATCCCGTTCCATTCACCGCCCGGTGAATTCTCTCTATACTTCTTACACAATTCCAGGTAAAAGAGTGAAGGCCCATCTTGTTCCTTGATTTTCATGGAGTGATTAAATTTCTCGATTGCCTCTTTCCATGAGCTTCTCCTAAAGGCAGTTAATCCTTCAGAGAACACCTCGCAGAGATCCTTTTGGAATGCCTGAGTTTCTTCTATCCGGCATAGTAATTCATAAACCTCAACCGGCTTTGCCTTCCCTGCTAAAAGGAACCTTCCGACTTCTCTTACCAAAAAACCATTGTGATTAGAGAGGACCTCTTTAGATATCAGGATCTTAGTACCTAAGGTTTTATTTAAACCTTCTATCCTTGATGCTGTATTGACCGTATCTCCTAGGACACGAACTTCCATATGATCACGAGCGCCCACAATGCCGAGCAACATTTCTCCGGAATGTAAACCAATCCGGGTCGGAAGTATGAAGATTTCAGAGCACTGATTGAATTGGTGAAGTGCGGTTTCAATACCCAGTGCTGCGGAACAGGCCCTCTCCATCAGCCCGGAATCAGAGGGTCTACCAGCCCATATGGCCAGTATGGAATCCCCTTTGACATCAATCACGGTCCCGCCATGTTGCTCTATGGGTGTAAAGACAACCTTAAAATATTTATTTATGAAGATACTGAGTTCCTCTGGACCTATGGTTTCCGAGAGGGATGTATAGTCTTCCGCATCGGTAAACAAACATATGCCGTGGAGCATTTTTTTTATTGTCTGGTTTCTGGGTAGATTTTTCACCAAATCCTCCACTACATCGCCAGGTACGATCTTTTTAAGAACCTTTTTGATATCTTCACGCTCCCTGTTTGTGTCGAGATATTTCCACTGTGCAATGGCAAAAAAGGCTAGGGGAGTTTGAAAAAATAACGGGATAACCAATGGGAACCAAGTGCCGTTATTGCCAAATTGATAGACTGCAGACAATAAGAAAAGGATTCCCATCGCCACTACCCCTCCCATGGCAATGAACGGAGAGAAGAGGCTGCAACATATTCCTGCCACACATCCCCAAAGAAAAAAAATGGAGGTGTATGCACAGGGACCCAATGGGTGAATTGCCCTATCCTCTAAAAGGTTGGCAAAAGCAGTGGCAGCAATTTCGACACCACTGATATTATATCCACCTTTTGTGAAGACTGTTGGGTATCCGTCAATTTGTTCAGAGTATGTTTGGGCGGAAGATCCGATAAAAACAGCTTTGCCGTTAAAATCGAGGGGCCTATGATTGAATTCTATTTGAGCCTGAGGTTCCAGTAATTGGTAATAAGAAATAGTAGTGAGGGTGCGAGGAGGACCATAAAAATTCAGGTATTGGTTATCAGGACCCTGGTACATTCGTACGAGCGATTTTAGAAGTCTGGACCTTTTCTCATTGAGTGATGTAATCCGTGAATCCCTTAAATGCTTAAGCATCTTCCGAGCAATTAGCGGCTCCTTTTCAAACATATTCTTTGTGATCCTTATAAAGTTCTTAACCTGTTTGGTCCTGATCAATTCCTCTTTGCTCCACGGGAGATTATCAATGGTGGATGGACTCACGTTTCGCAATAATTGGATAAATTCATCATATACCTGGAGCGAGAAGATTTGAAATGTTACAACTGGCAAGGTCGGCACATCTCCGGCACTTGTCTTAAATGGCCAATAACACTTAACCTCAACAGGCTCTATAGGCAGGGGAAACGGGGCACATGCGGCAGCAGATTCTGCAAGTGGTAAAATGGGAGGAACCTCTCTCTCAAAAATCAATTCTGCTTCATCTATCCCCTTTTTATCTGTCTTGAGGCTTGCACATAAGACCACTCTATCCGCATTCCGAATTGCTTCAGCAAATACGGCATCTTCTGAAGATGAACGTGTCTCATTGAAAAAAATGTCAAAGGTGATGACTGATGCCCCTCTTTTGACCAGATTATCGATCAGCCTGGCATGTAAAACGCGAGGCCACTTGCCGGGTTTTAATGGTAGGCTGAGATGGTCGGATGAGACCTCATCAATGGCTACGACAATGACTTCTGATGGAGCCTCCCGATGTCCTCTAAGGCAGAAGAGCAGATCTAAGCCGATGTTTTCCTCAACATAACTTCCGATAGGAGAGATGCCTGCCATCAAACCTAATAGGCCAATCAGCAGACTCAGTAGTATTGCCCTTGTTAAACGAGACATTGCCCCAATCCCTGAGATATTGTCCTATGGACTTCTAAAAGCGATTCTAAAGAGATCATCATAACAGGATACAGCTTGTACGAGAAGAGAAGGACCGGTTTATAGAGCAGAATATCATCTTGTATTCTTATACATAAGCAGAAAATACTTGTTGATGATAATCCAAAAGGGTAAATGAAATTCTACGGCACCTTGCTGTTGAATTTGATTTTGAAAAGAGAAATGCGCAATAGCACCGGACCATATGCGTATCTTGCCTTCTTTCTCACTGCGTATTCTGTAGAAAAAATAGCCGGGATTCTAAAAAAATAAATAGTTTTAGGAACAAGATTTTTAGAGATCTTCCATCCTCCAAAGGGAAATTGCAGGCAGGTCATTTTTAAGGGCAGGGCTGCTTTTGAAGAACGATTTCGCAGTCTTCCCTTTGATATAGTCCTCCGCTGAACTGCGGGATGTTTACTACCCATATACGTCAGTGACGTATCGAGTATAAGAAAATTGCCTTTTTGCATGCTTTCTTGCGTCTTAACAGAAAACGTCTGCAACGGTAAATCCGTCTGAAATCCTCCTATTGGGCACTTTATGAGAGATAGACAATTACAAAGCCTGTGAAACTGGCGTCCGAATCCTTATCGCCGGCTTTACACCCCCGTGAAGGCAGAATTGTGGAAACGGGAAGTGGATGATGGATTAAGGATGCAGAGGTCTGTGGAGAGCATCTCGTCAAGGTTAATAAGAGGATTCTTAAGGTAGTGGATATTGACTTCACACCATTCAGGATTTCGTCTGCCGCTTGATTCTTTGATATATCAGTGCTGATCGTATACAAAAAGCGATACTCTTCTCATCGGTTGTAAGATTCAAAAAAAATCTCAATGATTTCACTGAAGCAGTCTGAAACCGGTGATTTATGGGGTCTCTTGCCTGTCTCGACGGGAACAACCATTACATATTTTGAATTCTTAGAATATGGTTGACGGCTTTTGAAAATCCCTTACTATCACTGATGAATTGTGATGCAGTGCGATTGTTCTCTACCATGACCGTCTTTCTCTTGAATCAGTAATGGTTCACAAAATTTCAACACGCTCTTAAGACAGTCTGATAAAGACTGTCTTGGACTAAAGATATACAGGTATTCGCTAAGAGCTGGATAAAGGCTATAAAAACAATAAGTTACAAATTTATTCGCACAGGTAAAAAACTATACGACTCCCCCAAGTTTGCATATTACTGTTTTATATATTCATAAAGGGAAGCCTATAAGAGAAAAATACAAGAATCCATTAGAAATAGTATAGCGAAGCACTGCAATTTTGTCAACACGCCTAAAGAACGTCTAAAGAACCTTTCTAAGAACCGAAATCGATATGAATCGCAGCGATTTTTTAGTGAGTTCTATCCGCAAAGAACCAAAGAATTAAAACCCATCTTCCGATTGGATTATTTTTTCATTATCAGCAGACGGAATGGACTCCTTGGTAGGGCTATTGGGCATAGCATGCCTTTTTAATAGTGACAGCGCTAAGTGCATTGCCAATAGCTTACGGATTCGCAAATTTCCATATTTTTATACAAGTATCGCAAAACAGAGTGTAAAAAACCCCTGCGTAGTTACAGAAGGATCTGATTTGTGTGAAATACGATCTTCCCTGTTATCTGACAAAGCCTTCATCGAAGCTTCTGCACGCAATGCCTGTGCCATGAGGCGGCAATGGCAATTAATGCGAATAAACGAAACAGATTTATAGGAAGTGCCCCTATAATGAAAAAGATAGCATTTGCCGCTATTTGCCTGCAAGGCATACACTTCAGGCCTCCGGATTTGCAGGACAATAAGCCTCCGGGGCACTTTCGATGTGGAGATCACCGTGGAATAGACGCGGCAATACAGTAACGGAACGGGAAATATGTCGGGAGCACAAAAGACGTAGGAATCCGTACAATACACTATGCACAGTATCGTAGTTTTCTGCATTTTAAAACATGCATGAAAGATGTAAAATATAATAGGGGCCTTTGTTTCACGGCGTCATCGTCCATTGAGGCCGTGAAAAGGGGAAAGATAAAAAAAATTACGTCTATTTATTTAAAGGTAACGTAGGACTCGTATAAAGATTATGAAGGCCTCAGGGGGAAGGTTCTGATTAATGGATTCTCTTGATGTTTATAAATGGTTAAGGCTTGATGCGGATCACATTATTGGCATAATCATATCAATATCGCCGGCGTCAACATAGTATGAGTTAATTACGATACCGGAATAGTCCGCAACATTCCTCTATTGAAAAGACATATTTTTTTAATAGCAACGAGTTTAAGACGGCAAAATTGGGAGAAGGTGATTGCCCGCAAAGAACAAGAAATGCTTCAGCATAGAGAATCGGTATAGAGAATGCTCCACAATCCAAATGGTTTCTATGACCCTGCAAAAATGATCTGTCAATGCCGGAGCCTTGGGATTTGGATAGATCATCAGGCCGTGGCCTTAAGACACCCTGTGCAGTAATCCTCCTTAAATAAGAGGATGGGAAAAGGAGGGAGAGACATGACGGGACGAAAGTGGCTCATGGCGGCCATGTTCATGGCAACTTTCCTAATCGTGGGATTCTCGATGTTCATGCTCAGGGCAGGGCGTATTTCGGCTCTAACGAGTTACTGGACGCCTCAGACGGCATCATACCCGACGAGCTATTTCGATTCATTCACCAACTGGCCAAACAATGCCTTCCCGTTTCAGACCTCCTCATGGCCCCAAACCTATTCCCGCTTTTCACATCATTATGCCACGGCTGTGAGGAGGGAAGAAAAATGAGATTTCAAATCGTTGAAACCCTTGCCATCATCCTGATAATGGCCCTTCTTCTGTTCCTGCCCCATGCCGGAGGCGCCCAATATCCTGCATTTCAATATGGGCCAGGATTTGGTGCCTGTGCAGGCCCTTTTGAACAGCCCTTCTTTCCTTCCGCCTCTGCCTGGTCCGGGGGATTGTATGTGCAATCACCCTATTCGAGCTATGCGGACCCCCTGCGCATGATATATGCGCAGTATTATTCATATGGCATTCCAATTGATCCCTCCGAACGATCCAACAAGGTGGATGTTTCTCAAATACCCTCGGAATATGTCAGGCAGATTGAGCTTGTCGGTGACTATGCGTATCTTTTGCTTTCCTCAAGGGAAGCCATCATATTGAGGATTGTCGATATCAGCGATCCCGACAACCTGGAAATCGTTAAGAACGTGGAATTGGAGACATTTCACAATTTTATCAGGATATTCCCGTTTGATGGGTATCTTTTCTGGATCGGGCTCTCACCCGCGACAAGGCAGGAGCAGGATGGCCCTGCAAAGGATACCGTGGGGGTGTTCGATATCTCGAATCCCGCTGATCCGCAAACAATGGATAGCCTGGAAATCGACCTTTCTCCGCAATATGAAGCCACCGGGGATACCTTCGGCTTTGTCGGAGGGGATCGCGCATACATCTATTACAGACAGATCAAGGAGGGAACAAGCGGCCTTGTGGTCATCGATACCTCGGATCCCGAAAACCTGAGCATGATCTGCTGTAATGAACTGTCCTGGCCTGACGGGGAACCCCGCATTGCGCATATCCTTGCCAGTGATGACACCCTGTTCCTTTTTGGGGAGGCAGAATTGTATCTGATGGATATGTCCGATCCTGAGCACCCGGCCATGCTGTCCACACTGGGCCAGGGCCGGGGAAACTCGCCGCACATTCCGTCCCTGTTCGGTGATTATCTGTGCATCCCCGGCGGCAGATGGCTGGCCCTGGTGGATATCCGGGACCGGGCCCATCCGGAGCTGGCCGGATTCATGGAATTGCCGGATCAGACTGGACGGTTCATCAAACACGGCGATCGCATGTTTGCGGCTGATATGCATAGAGGGCTTGTGGCGATTGACATATCCAATCCCGAGGCCCCGGAAATACTCCCCGGGTATCGGTTCCCCAAACAAGACAGGGACGATCACGGTTCGATTGAGGATCTGGCGGTTCAAGGGAATCTGATTTATACAGCGCAAGCATATGATGCACTCCAGATATTGGATGCATCGGATCCACAGGATGTCATAAAAAGAGGGGAAATCGGAACCTGTCGTTCGACTATCTATCCCTACCAGAAGGGTGAAAAATTTCCTGACCGTCTCATCGTTACCCTCACCATTGAGGCACACGAAGCGGTTTCCCTCGGCAAGGACGGGTATATTGCCACCTTCGGGATTGCCTCCCTGGATCAGCTTAATCACACCTATGGGGTCTTTATCATAGCCCCGCCAAAGTACCCGGCGACCTTGGGCGGTATCCATGAACGCCTCTATAGACAATACATCCTGCTATTTCCGGATGTGGATGACATCTATGACATTCAAGCGGATTATGAGGATGATCCCCATTGTGTGATAGCGGAATTCCAATACGGGGCCAGTTCAAATACCGGCTCAAGCGGAGACCATTCCGGAGGATGCGAATATTATAGCTCGATTTGTCAACTAAATGGCACCTATCAGGGCCTGATTCTTCGTCTGGGACAATCCCTGAACCCATGGCAATATTCCTACGCAAACCAGTGGACCACCTATTCACCAAGCGGGCTCGCCTCATGGTCTTCTCCTGCCCTTCGGTCAGCCACGAATACGTGGTGGTATAATCCCCTGCAATTTTCATTGTATAGCTATCCCACGATTCCAACAATGAAATATATCGGGCCGAATATATGGAATTACGCGCAACCCAATTATTACCCATGGGGAATCGTTTACACTTCCCAACTGTGAGGGGGGAACTGATTTGCCCCATCGTTCGGTGTTGATACGAATATTTTTTAACACGTCGAACATTCATGAATCCTCGATTCACCCGGGGGTATGAAAACACCCGGAGGGCGATTTTCAGGTGAGATACGATAAGATATTTGTTCAGCCGAGAGGGTGGGTGCCGTTACAAACATACGCATACGGGAGTTCATTCCCACAGACGGGCATCTTCTATGAGCCGCTATGGCCTGCAACGTCCGCCTACATAAATCTCCCGATGTCTTATACATCAATCCTTAGAGAAGATTTTTGAAATCATATGGACCGGCTGTTAACCATCCAAACACGTGGACGTGGGTATAGCCTTGTATGACCTTTATCTTCACCTGATCAACACATGCTTAGAGAAGGGAGTAAGATTATGGATCGAAACAAAAATAATAAAATGTTTTTGAAATGCCTTTTGGTCGGTATGGTCATACTGACCTTGGTCCATTTGATGCAAGTTTCAGGATCATGTGGCCAATGGTCGCCTTACTACGGCAGCGGATATGGATCCTATCTCGGCTATGCCGGATCCTCCGGATACGGTTCCTGGAGCGGCTTATATGCCGGATCCCCTGGATATGCGACTTCAAGTTACTATCCCTTTCAAGGAGGCTACCCTTCAACCATTCCCTTGATGCAGCCGTGGAGTCAAATCATTAGGGCAGGGCAGTCGTATCAGTATGCATGGATGCCTTCCTCCGGATGGGGGACCAGGTACCCGCCGTATTCTTTGTCGTCTTCGTATCTCGGTGGATATCCATTTTCTCAAGGGTTTTCTTCCTATTTGAGTTCCTCTAGTCCCTGGCCGTACATGTCGGGTGGAACGAAAATTCAATACAGCAGTCCTACAGTGATTCAAGGAACCAGGATTACCGGCCGGGTTACTGGATCTAATACCATAGATTCAAACGGTAAGATAATCAAATGCTATATCCACGGCATGGCTCAGGCGGCATATGGGGAACTCGACCTTTCCCCCTACCTGGGGATGGTGGTGGAGGTGTCCGGAGAGCTCCAAATGAGCAATAATTCCCAGGGTTCTCTCTATGGGGCACGATTTGAGAGGGTTATCTCCTGATCCGGGCAATTGAGGGGTGCCATACGTATCTGGCGTTTAAGTCAATAATTGCTGTATGGCGTGCCCGGAATGCGGAAACGATGAAGTCCCCTTTGTACCCTGTGCCAAGGTAAGCCCTGGTAAGGATAAATTCCTCTTCCCCTGCCCCTGTCCGTGCGGCCTATACCGTCACAAAGGGGGATGGTGTGGATTCTGCCAAGCCTTCCGCCCTATGCGCATGTTCCATCAGTCAACGATCTGGCCGGAAGCGGGGATTATCTGTACATGATTGCATCGGGCCAGGAGGGCCAGGAGAGACTCTTTGTGGTTGATATCTCCGACCCGCTCGGCGACGTATCCACCTACAAGGCCCGATCGGTTGCAGTGCGGAGTGACCATGCCTGCATCATTGGTCGCGAAGGTTTTCAGATCATCGACATATCCGACCCGGATTCTCCTTCCTCTGACTTTTCGCCGGCGAAATCTCTTTATCTCGCCAATCTTCCAATCCTGAATCACCGTGGTTTTCCGGGGGTGGTTCAGGGGCTTTTGACTATGGGCCTTCTTAGCCCTGGCAATACGCTCAATTATTTTTATCCGGCTATTTACCCGGGGCCTTGGAGATATTACACCTATCCAGGAGCAAACGCCCATGCCGCTTTAGCGGCGCCACGAAGAATGAAAATGCTATATTTTCAGATGAAACGCACATGAGCCGGATGAAACTGCGAATATCGAATATCGAATGTAGAATGTAGAAGTGAAACGCAGATAAGCCTTCGGCTCACAAAGATGCATGAAAATACCCAAAGGGGATTTTCAAGTGAATACAGGATATTTTCGTAACACCTATCCCGGAATTATTTGACATCTATCCATATGATTTTCCTCGCGTACTGCCTTAAATACAATTCCGCTCCTTCCCTCTCTCCAGCGATGCTACTTCTCCGGAATACCATTCCCCGCTTCACCATCTGCTACGTTCAAATTGAATATTTGTATTGACAAAAATTAGATATCCTGCCTATAATTTTTTCAGAAAGGCAAATTTTTATCGAACAAGTTCTTATCATAAAAAAGTTTTTCACTCTTTATGACGCCCCAAAGTGGTATGAAAGTATGTTCTGAGAAAAAGATTTTTTTCCATGCTTCATGGCGTTGTGTAGTTGTAGGAGGCTTCATCGTGACAAATACCATATTCATCCTTGCTTGGTAGCAAATTTGCTTTTCAAGATGGGCATGGTAAACAAAACATAGGTTGAGGGCTTGGAGATGTATAAGAGGTCCTTCATAGAACCCATATGTTCAATGTTATTTCTTTTCAGCCTGATCCTTCCAAGGATTGGAAATGCCGCAGCCCCGGTTATTACATCCATAGAACCGGATTTTGGAATCAATACCGCTCCCACTACTATAACGATCAATGGATCAGGCTTTTCACCCATATCTACGATTTCCCTCTACGGAGGAGGGCCATATATAACCGGCTCCTGCAATACGCCGGGTCATGCTCTCAATGTCTATGTAGCCGGGACCTGTGCCTATGTAGCTGATCATGATTCGGGTCTGCAGGTGATCGATATCACCGATCCCGCTCATCCTGTTATCGTGGGCTCGTGCGATACACCGGGCTCAGCTAATGGTGTCCATGCAGCCGGGATCTATGCCTATGTGGCTGATCATGATTCAGGTCTGCAGGTAATCGACATCACCGATCCCGCCCATCCTGTTATCGTGGGCTCGTGCGATACACCGGGCGCAGCCAATGGTGTCCACGCAGCCGGGACCTATGCCTATATGGCTGATCATGATTCAGGTTTGCAGGTGATCGACATCACCGATCCAGCCCATCCTGTTATCGTGGGCTCGTGCGATACACCGGGTTCAGCCAACGGTGTTCATGCAGCCGGGACCTATGCCTATGTAGCTGATGGAGGTGGAGGGCTGCAGGTGATTGATATCACCGATCCAGCCAATCCTGTTATCGTGGGATCCTGCGATGCGCCGCGTTATGCTCTCAATGTCTATGTAGTCGGGACCTATGCCTATGTGGCTGATTATGACATTTATCATTTTTGGCCTCAGAAGATTACAGGTCTGCAGGTGATCGATATCACCGATCCTGCTCATCCTGCAGTAGCAGGCTTCTGCGATACGGTGTCTGATGCTTTCGGTGTCCATGTGGCAGGCTCCTACGCCTATATGGCTGCTGAATCAGGGTTGCAGGTGATCGACATCATCGAACCCACAAATTTTACCATCGTGGGCTCCTGCTATATGCCGGGTCGGGCTTTAAGTATCGATGTAGTGGGCGCCTACGCCTATGTGGCTGATTATGATTCGGGATTGGAGGTGATTGACATCACCAATCCTGCACATCCTGCCATTGTGGGCTCCTGCGATACCTCGGGTTGGGCTTACGGTGTTCACGTCGTCGGGTTTTATGCCTATGTGGCTGAATATTCAAAGCTGCAGGTGATCGACATCACCGACCCTGCGCATCCTGCCATTGTGGGCTCCTGCGATACGCAGGGTTATACCCTTGAAGCCGGGGCTCACTGTGTACATGTAGCCGGCGGCTACGCCTATGTGGCCAATTATGATTCAGGTCTGCAGGTGATCGACATCACCGATCCCGCTCATCCTTCCGGCGTGGGTTCCTGTGATACGCTGCATTGGGCTCACGGTGTACATGTAGCCGGCGGTTACGCCTATGTGGCTAATTACGATCCAGGGCTGCGGGTGGTCGATATCACCGACCCTATGCATCCTACCATCGTGGGCTCCTACCATCTGCCAGGTGCTGCTTACGATGTCCAGGTGGCTGGCTCCTATGCCTATATGGCTGATGATTCAGGTCTGCAGGTGCTCGATATCACCGACCCTATGCATCCTACCATCGTGGGCTTCTGCAGTACGCCGGGTTGGGCTTATAGTGTCCATGTAGTCGGCACCTATGCCTATGTGGCTGATAGGTATTCCGGGTTCCAGGTGATTGACATCACTGATCCCGCTCATCCTGCCATCGTGGGCTCCTACTATACGCCGGGCGAGGCTCGCGTTGTTCAGATAGCCGGTTCCTACGCCTATGTGGCTGACGGGGGCGGCGGGCTTCTGATTTTAGACCAATGGAAGCCGCTTATGAACATCACCTCTATTGATTCGGGCACCATTACCGCCACTGTGCCTGAAGGCTACAAACCGGGCGTCTATAGCCTGCATCTCACCAACCCGGATGGAGAGCATATCATGATTCCCAATATGTTCCAGGTGTGCCAGACCTATTATAAAGACCATGACCTGGATTCGTATGGGATGGAGAATGATTATATATGTTCCCATGATCCGGAAGGAGAGTATAGGGCAATCCAGGGTGGGGACTGCAATGACGATGATGCCCCTACCCATCCCGGCGCCGTCGAGGTCTGCGATGGGATGGACAATAACTGTGATGGAAATGTCGATGAAGGATTTGATCGTGATACCGATGGCTATACCTCGTGTGCCGGGGATTGTGATGATAACGATGGCGCCGTATATCCGCGAGCCCCCGGAACCTATAAGGGTAAGGATAATAACTGTAATGGGATTGTAGACAAAGATGAGATGAGACGATCCATATACCCAATATACACCTCTATCATTCCATCAGGCTCACAATATCAACAATTATTGGCGCTTTCGTTTTTGCCGTTATATTCGAATCAACAAAGGCAAATTTGGTATGAGTATCAATATACCTTTTATCAACAGCAAATAACAAAGGCCATATCTTCCGGAAATCAATCCTGGATTTCCAATATCCAGCCCTATTGGCAGAAACCGTATTTACCGTGGTATTTTCTGGAAAATGAGAGTCTGTTTAAAAATACGATTCCAGCCTTGCGGATGCGCAGAAAGACGATGGATCCGGATCCACAAAGATGAAATACCATCAGAACTGATTGCGGGGATTAGATATATCGACGATAGTGAAGATGGAAGGATCGCCGCCTAATGTCGTACACAACATTTGACAATACATCATAGCCGCACGGTGATGAGCGGTCCGAAAAAGCCTACATAGCCACCTTGGTGCCTTCGCCGATTTTGAATTCGGCGAACATTTTGCTGTTGTCTTTATCCTGCGGCAATGTCAGGGCAAACTCATAGTTCAGGGCATTGATCGTTGCCAGGGCCATACTTCGTTCAATAGGGCGGTCGCTTTTTATCTGTTCCAGGAGCTTCACAGCCGGCCCGCCCTCATAGTCGAAGGGTGTGTTCAAGGCCATGCAGGATGTCTTATCGGTATAGTACGTATAGGACAGGCCGATCCCTCCGTCCGACAAGGTCACGGCAGTGTACCCAAGGCCGAGACTTATTGTCTCCACGCTGACGGCCTCGGCTTTATGTAAAAAAAGATCATAGAGGGTTTGACTTAATTTCATTCTCCTTCTGTCCCTTTTTAATCCCTATTGGTTTAATTCCCAGCCCCTTGGGGCGGATTATCTTGATGCCCCGCTGCTTGTGCGGGGGGGGGAAATGGCCGGTTTCTTCAGCCCCTGGAGATAGTCCGAATGAGGGTGGATTTCCCGCACCCTGGTGTCCGGTAAAGAGTGTATTGGACGCCTCACGGGCGGGCAAGGTCACGGTTCCACGATGTCTTTTCTATGAATTTCCTGATATTCGCCTCGATGATATCGGCGACCATCTCATAGGCCTGCACCCCCTCCCCATAGGGATCGGGGATCTCCCATTGGATTTTCTCTCCGTTGAAATAGTAAGGGATAATCCTTTCCAGGGGAAAGGATGCCATGCCGATGATGTAATCCATTTCGGCAATGGGGATCTCCTCGAGCCCCTTTGAATACTGGTCGGAGATGTCGATTCCCCTCTTCGCCATGATCTCGTATACCCCATTGGCCACCATCCCCAGGGGGGAGATTCCTGCCGAATACGCCTTGTATAGTCCCTCACCGAGGACCTTTGAGAGCCCCTCGGCGATCTGGCTGCGGCACGCATTGGCATAGCATATAAAGGCAACCTTTTTCATTGTGTCATCCCATCTTAGGGTTATGAATTGTCTATGCAAAGGGAGGTGATATCACCATGGGCATGCACATCCCCTTGCATGGTCCCTCCGCTACGGGGCAGGCCCGAGGGAAACGTTATTTATAAAAATGCTATTATAAAATTGGTATTAAAAAATGGCATTATAAAATAATTTTACGGTAAAATAAAATTATGAAGCGTCACCCCCGCCTTCCTGCAAGACCCCGGCGATCACCACAAAAATTCTGATCTTACATGCTGTAGTGATTTGAATATGTTATGTTTTATGCCCGGCGCTTCCCGCTCTACAACCCTGGACGGGTGCCGGACGGATGGCAGCATCCCATCCGGCACTGTTAGCGTGTCTGCATTTTCCGGCTCGTTCGAGTCGTAACCATTGAGAAAACACTCCCGTCTCTTTTAAAGAATGGATTTGTGCATTATAATATCATTAGAAGATACATGCGTATTGTAAAAAATATATGATCATTCGTCAGGATGGCAGAATAATAATATTTAAATACAGTAACATAGAAACATATGACCATGGTATGATAATTGCTTATTGGCTATTATTAGAGTAATCCTTTGACCGAGCAAAACGTTACATCCCTGTTTTTACACTTCATTTGTTTTTCAGGACTATCATATATCGACGACAGTAAGAAAAGAGATGATATGACGTGGCTATGTATTTGGTTGTCATTTTTTTAATTATTGTCAGCCTCTATTTTTTGCCTCCGGGTTTTGACTCCATTTTTTATTCCCCTTCGGCAAATAGGACCTATAAGTGCCTGTATGTCCCCAAATGGTTTTTCTCGATTGTCATGAGCCCTCCTGTTCTTAACGCGCGTGATACCCGTCACGGGACGCCCCTTCTCCGGATGGTTGACGCTTTCGTTCTACCCTGGAAAACTCCTCTTCCATTGCCCGTTCCTTCCGTTTTTCACCTTGGTGCGGTTTTTATGCCTGTGGGTCATAGGCCTTAGACATACGAACGTAATTTTATACACTGCATTGATTCAAGCAGTTCCTTGGATCATTCTTGAGAAGGTACATTTATCCGAAATGCGAAGGGGGTGTTAATGGAGAACAAAGGACGCAGTGCTGTTTGAGAATACCGGTACATAAACGAGCCTTTTTGAGGAGGTGCATCATGGTTTCAAAAAGGGCAAATCATCTGTTTTTTATTGGTATTATGGTTCTCATTGTATCACTCTCGTTATGCCTGCCCAGTGCCCACGGGCAATGGGGCTACGGATATCCCCAGTATGGGTATGGACCCCAGTACGGCTACGGATATCCCCAGTATGGGTATGGGTACGGACCTCAGTACGGGTACGGATATGGCTACCCGCGCCAGGGATATGGCTATCCCCAGTATGGCTATCCCCAGTATGGCTATCCCCAGTATGGCTATCCCCAGTATGGCTATCCGCAGTATGGCTATCCGCAGTATGGCTATCCGCAGTACGGCTATCCGCAGTACGGCTATCCTCAGTACGGCTACCCTCAGTACGGCTATCCCCAGTCCGGCTACCCTCAGTACGGCTACCCCCAGTACGGATACCCTCAGTACGGCTACCCCCAGTACGGATACCCTCAGTACGGCTACCCTCAGTACGGCTACCAGTACCCATACACCACCCCGCAGTATGAAGACGCCGATCTTGATCTGGATTCTGCAGACAATGGAGACGACTTCACCGTGGACGTAGGGGACACCATCAGTATCATACTCTCGTCGAACCAACCCTCGGGCTATCAATGGGTGCTCGACACCGGTGATCTCGATGACGATATCGTCGACAAGGACAGCTCCCAATATTTCCCCGCCTATAATATATACACAGGCGGAACCGAACAGTGGATCTTCGAGGCGAAGGACGTCGGCACCACCACTATTAAGCTGGAATATATGTATGGATTGTATACGGTCCAGAGCACCTTCGAGGTGGAGATCACCGTTGAGGAATAGACTATGGGCGTGCATGGGATAGACTGAAGGATAGAGTAAACCTTGAAGTGAGAGGGAGATCCCATCCCCGGGAATGGGGCGCTATAATCCAGGGTTATGAATTCGATCCCTCTTTGAACACCGCCGCAACCGGGGCATGATCGGAGGGGAGCTTGCCCTTGCGCTCCCCTCTGTCTATCTCCGCAGAAAATAGGCGATGTGTCATGGGTCCGGTGGCGAGAAGGTGGTCGATGCGGAGACCGTCGTTCTTGGGAAAGGCGAGCATCCGGTAATCCCACCAGGAAAAGACCCCTCCCTCGGGGTGGGCTGTGCGCACCAGGTCCACCAGACCCCATTCGCAAATCCTCCGGAACGCCCTCCGGCCGTCATCGTGGCACAAGACGGTGTTGCGCCATGACTCCGGGTTCGCCACGTCCTTGTCATCGGGGGCGATATTGAAATCCCCGCACAGCACCAGGTTTTCCGCAGGATCGGCATGCGTGTCCAGGTAGGTGCGGAGCCGGTTCATCCACGCCAGCTTGTACTCCCACTTATCGGAGCCCACCGTGCCCCCATTCGGGACATAGACGGAGGCGACCCGCACATCCCCGATCCGACATGCGATGAAGCGTGCCTGGGACTCGTCCCCCTCATCCTGGAAGCTGCGCTCCACATGCATAGGTTCATGAGGTGACAGGATGGCGACCCCGTTGTAGGTCTTCTGTCCCCGCACCACTGCCCGATATCCTGCCTCCTGGAGAGGCAGGAGCGGGAATGCGTCTTCCTCTGCCTTAAGCTCCTGGAGACACATGACATCCGGCTTGTTCTTATCCAGCCAGCGAAGAAGACGCTCCAGTCGGGAGCGAATGGAATTGACGTTCCATGTGGCGATCTTCATTACAGGGACCTGCCTTTCAAAAATCGATGATGAGCGAGGTCAGGAATGTGGCATCCGTATGTTTTTCTACGTCTACGGGCGTGAGATTCTGATAGGACAGGGTGTAGCTGACCCCCAGGGATATGTGTCTGTTCACCGCTACGCTCAGTGAGGATTCGGAATCGATGAAGTATTTCTTGCTCTGTTCGGTCGAGACCAGGTACTCCAGGATCTGCTTGAACCTGAGATTCTCCGAGATCTGCCATTTGTAGTCCATCTGCGCCTTGGGCGACACGTAGGAGTCGGTGTGCCCGGTGCCGTCATATCGGTCGAAGTGGTAGAGGGAGGAAAGCAGGGACTTCAGCCGGTGCTCATCCGTGGTGATGAGGTCATACCCTAATCCGGGTCCTCCGGATGTCCGGTAATCGTACCCGGAAAACTTGTCCTCCATATAGTTTGCTGACAGGAACCAGAAGAAACGCTCGGTGAATGTCCGCTCCCATCGGCCGTCCACGGACCACTTGTTCTGCGTTTCCACGTCGTTGTCCTCTCCGTACAGGACATTCCCCTTGATGAAGTACCGGTTTGACTCCCCCTCCCTGGAAGCGTCCGCCTTTGCGGAGAGGGCTATGGTATCGGTGTTCCCCATGGTATTCACGTAGGATAATTCCATGTGCTTCTCCCACAAGCGCTTCCCCGCTTCCCCCTCGGTTGCCGTGATGGCGGGTGCTGCCACGAGCAGTCCAAGGCAGGCAAGGATTGCGACCACCCGGGCAATGGTCTTCAATCCCCGTCCCCTGAGCGGTTTCAAACAGCTTACCCATACGGTCATGATCAATGATCCCCCCTTGTGTGCAATATGGGATCGTCGAGGCGATCCCTGTCACGGTTACCTTAGCCCTATTCGATTTTCCTGAACATCCCTCCCTTTGCCCCGCGCACCGGGCAGGAATCAGAGGCCTCTCTCTCGGCGGTATACCCGTACAGCGGCGAATGCCTCCTTGAGGTATTCCTCTGTCTTGGACATACATTTCCCTCCCCTTGTTTTTTATGTTCGATATGAGGGTTGTCAGGTATCGTCATCCCTATCTTAACCATGAACCCCGGCCGCTGCAAGGGGGGTGAGCCAATTCACCCCGGGGAGATTGAAAAATCCCTCCCTGCGTAGGCATCCGCATCGAATTTCCTGGAGAGCCCCTTCGCGTTCATATACCTGACCGTGCCGAAGATTTTCCGCTCTTGCCACGGCCTGTCGTGTTTTCCGAGGCACCATGCCACCCCGGCATATCCATTCGGGTCCCTTCCGTCGAGCTCGTATCTGTTGTTCAGGTAAACGGCCCGGTCAAAGGCCTCCTCAGGACTCGCGCACCATTCCAGTATTTTTTTCCCCCAGTACATCCGCATGTACCCATGCATCTTTCCCGTGATCGTCATCTCCCGCTGGGCAGCGTTCCAATATGGATCATGTGTCGCGGCAGCCTCCAACTCATCAAGGGTATAGGCGTACTCCCGGGGATCATTCGCGTGCCTCAGCAGGGTCATCTGCGCCCATTCGGGGAGCCCCTTGAATGATGCATATCGGTCATTGTACCGGACGTAGTTGACGGCGAGCTCGCGCCTGATGATAAGCTCCTCCAGATAGGCCTCCCGCCCCGGACTCTCGGTTTCGCGCACCTTGAGCGCGATATCAAGGGGGGAGATCTGCCCGAAGTGCAGGTAGGGGCTCATGTGGGAGAGGTAATCAACCGTGGGGTCATTCCGAAGCTCGTGAAACCGGTCCAGCTTGCCGTTAATGAACGTATCGAGGCGCTGTTGTGCCTCCCTCGTGCCGCCGTGAAAGGTGTTCACCCTGCCCACGCTGCGATCAACATCGAGGCCGGAGAGCACCCGGTCAATGTCGGCAAGGTCGAGGGACTCGACCTGCAGGTCCAGCGAACTTCGCTTGGGGTTTTGCTCCTCGACGGGAACGAGGAAGGTTTCGAGGTACCTGCTGATCTTGGGCCGTATGGTGGATGCGGCATACTCCTCCTTGGGGGAGGCGACCTCCACCGGGATCACCACGTCCGATTCCACCTGCATGCAGGGGCAGGCCACCCGGTCCGCCACGTATCTTCGCCACTCCCGCTGGATCTTCAGGTATCCCCGGTCGCACGCGACCAGGGATGCCTCTTTTGCCAATTCCACCGCACCCATCTCGGGGGAGGTGAGCCGGATGACCATCAGTATCCCGCGTTCCCTTAAGGAGTTCTGCACCTCCCTGAGCCCCTCCAGCATGAAGGAGTAGTGTCGCTCATTTGCATCGGGGAACCGGGGGGTGATCCCGAAGAAGACCAGGAGGGGAAGTCTCCGCTTATCGGCCTGCCGAATGGCAAATTCCAGGGCGTGATTCTGCTCGGCCCTCTGGGATGCCTGCATCCAGTAGAGCACGTAACGCCCCTTGCGCACCCTGCTGGGATTCAGGTGCCGGACCCGTTCCTCATGTATCATGTTTTCCTCCTGCATTGGATGCCGCTCGGGGTATCCTCCCTGTGTCCAAAACCACCCGTAATGCCACCGCAAGGATGCGTAATCTCTCTGGGTTTAATTCCCCGAAGCTTGCTTCGATAAAAAAATATTTTTGCACGAGATACCCCGCAGCGTGCTGCGGGGAGGGTTCATTCTGTGTGGGCTTGATTCCCCGCCCCTCGGCGCGATCCAAAAAAATTGTTTTAGTGTCCCGCTGCTCGCTCGGGGCAGTCTATGGTACGAATACCTTTTCGATGTGCAGCGAGTGTATCAGATGATCCCGCATCCGTGCAAAAAGGAGGAGACATCACGCCAGAAGATATCCCAGTCCGGCGGGCAGTCATTGTGGTTGCATTCGTAGGTGATCATGGTGGCGTCCTTGGCGGCGCGGTACAGGGAAATTCCGTGGCGGTAGGGAACAATGGTGTCGCGGCTTCCGTGGATGATCAGGATGGGGCCGTTATAAGAAGATACCACGGGGAGGTTGTCGAAGGTATCCCTCACCAGGAAGCCGGGGGCAAGGAATCGCCTGGCGAATGATCGCGCGCTCGTGAAGGTGGACATGAGGATGAGGGCCGCGGAGGGCCTTTTGGCGGCGAGCGCGCACACCGCCCCGCCGCCCAACGAGCGGCCGAGGAGGACGATCCTGGACGCATCGACATCCGGGCGTGCAGCAAGGGCATCGTAGGCCGCGATGAAGGTATCCGTGATACTGTTCTGGTCGGGTGTCCCCCGTGAGCGGCCGTACCCCGGATACTCCACGAGCAGGAGGCGGAGTCCCATGCGGGTGAATTGATCGAGGGTCTGCGGCCAGAAGTCGATGAGCTCGGCATTGCCATGGGCGAAGATCACCGCAGGTGCGGGTGCTCCGGGGTCTCCCCCGGCAGGCGGCAGATACCATGCCTCCACCGGTCCCTCTGGGGTGTCAAGCCGCATCGTTTCGATCCCTGCCCGCCCCTTTTCCGTGTCTGTCGGTTGCGGGATCAGGTAGCGGGGGTACATGATACGTCGCTGCAGGAAAAACAGGGTGCAGCAGTAGACAAGGTAGAAGCAGGATATGACGATCGCGATGTTCAGGAGCGCACTCAACAGTCTTCCCCTCCGTTGTGTCGCCGGTGTGCGGTCAGGATCGGGTGCATGCGGGGTGTTCCCGATTTCTCTGAAGCCGTTGGCCGTATCATTGCCGAGCATGTCTTTCTTCACAGCCGGATGCCATACATGGCATCGATTGCCCTTTGGTTTATCAGGAACTGCAACCGCAGCACTACGGTCGCTGAGGTGATCGGATACGCATCAAATCAACAGGACGTCCACCAGGAGAAGCTCTGTTTCCTCGTCCGCCTTTATATTCAAGTCGAACTCCTCGTATATCCGGGCAGCGGCGAGGGGGGGAAGACGGTGGCCGTTTACCCGCACCGCGCCTCCCTCCAGGACATACAGGTATACCCCGTGCTGCTTCCCGATCCGATGACGCACCATCCTTTTCGGCTCCAGAAAGGCGGAAAACACCTGGGCCAGGGAGAGTATCGGAAGGGCGCCCTTGTGTTCGTTGGATACGAGGGGAAACAGTTGGTTCGTGCGCTCCGGCCGCGCGACCATCTTCTGCTGAACCGCTGGATCATGACCCGGCTCGGAGGGGAAGAACCACATCTGAATAAATCGCATGGGGACGTCCGCACGGTTATTGATCTCAGCGTGATGCATGCCCCTGCCCACCGTGGTGTGCTGCACCCCTCCCTTGGTGAGTATTCCGCCCTTACCGTGATCATCCTCATGGCGGAACTCCCCCTCCACGCAGTAGGTGACCACCTCGATCTCCCGGTGGGGGTGAAGGGGCCATACGGCGCCGGGGGAGAGGGTGTCGTCGTTGAATACGCGCAGCGTGCCGAAGTAAACATTTTCAGGATCGCGGTACTCGCCGAAGGAGAAGTGCCATCGCCCGGAAAAGGTGCCGTTTTTGATGTCACCCTTGGTCTGATATATCTCCTCAGGCATTCGTATGTGGATCATGGTCACACTATCCTGAAGGTTATGCCGCGGTAATGGAAAACTACACTAGGACCTCTTCCTGTTCCACGGGCAGCAGGCATTCCGTTGACGATCCCAGGCTTGCCAGCAGCGTTCGGGCGCTTTCCAGCTTCCTCTCCAGGTCCGTATCCGAATGATCGGGGTCCTGGTGAAAGAGGTAGAGCCTTCGAACCCCGGCGTCGTGGGCGAGTTTTGCCACCTGGCTTACGCAGGAATGCCCCCAGTTGACCTTCTTCGTGTATTCCTCGTCAAAATAGGTGGCGTCATGGATCAGAATGTCGGCATCCTTGATAAAATCGATCAATTGTTCACGCACGCTCTCAATATAATATTCCGACTCAGGAAGATAGAGCTCGTTGTCGGTGACGTAGCAGAATGATCGT
>JBLIRP010000039.1:0-34175 GCA_049472355.1 bacterium
ATTTCGCCGTCATACAGGTGATCCCTGTAATCAAGGGTATAGGGATAGGGTGGGAAGTAGGGGGAGTGCGGGTCGTAGTAGTGGAGCCACAGAAAAAATTTGTCACCCTGATTTCGTTTCAGAAAGCGAAGCCCGATCCTGGTGACCTGACCTGCGTTCCTCTCGTTGAAGAGTACACTGGCCCGCTTCTTGCCCGGGGTGAAATTATCATCATAAAAATCAAAACCCTGGTCCAGTCCGAAGATGGAATCGAGGACAAAGGCCCCCACACAGGCCCCTGTCCGGTATCCGTTTTCCTGCATGACCTCTGCCAGGGTAAGGATCTCCGGACTCAGGTAAAAGTTTCCATTGTTCCTGACCCCATGCTGCGCGGGATAGAGGCCGGTCATGATGGAGGTATGGGAGGGCAAGGTGATGGGCACGGGGGTGATGGCCTGGGTGAAGACCGCCCCTTCGGAGGCCAGTCGATCGATTACGGGAGTTTTCACCCTGCTGTATCCGTAACATCCCAGATGATCGGCACGAAGCGTATCAATGGTGATAATGAGAAGGTTGTAGTCGAGCGGCTTGGACCTGGAGCCCATTGCCATGGCCCCTGATCCGAAGGAGAGGCAGAGGGCGGCAACCACGAGAAACAGGGGAAGCGCGCCCGGGCGTCTCATTTCTTTTCGTCTTTTTCTACCATGGGATGGAGCCTCACCAGCATCTGCCGCGCCTGGACAAAATCGGGCTTTATATCGAGGGCGGCCTGGAATTCATCGATGGCATCCCTGAGGTTATTCCGTTTGTAATGGATGAATCCCAGATTAAAATGGGCTTCGGCACTCATGGGATCATGCTCTATTGCCTGTTTAAAGGCATGTATGGCATCATCGAGCCTGTCCTGTTGAAAATAGACAAGACCGAGAAAATAGTGGGCGCGGCTGAAATCCGGCCTTATGGCGATCGCCTTGTTCAGCATATCCAGGGCATCGGGAAGGCGCTGGGTCGCCTGATACACGGAGCCCAGACTGAGCAGGGCCATGGTGTCGTTCGGGTCCTTTTGCAGTACGGCGTTTGCCTCGGACACGGCCCTGTCAAAATCCCCCAATCTCTGGTAGACCACCGAGAGGTAGTTATGGGCGCTCGTGTCATCGGGATCAAGCTCCAGGACCTTCTGGAAGAAATCCCGGGCATGTGACCACTCCCCTTGCTGAAAATGATAAAGGGCCGTGTTGGTGTATGCCTCCTTGCACCGGGGGTTGAACTCGAGGGCCTTCTTGAAGGTGGCAAGCCCCTCCTCGTAGCGGCCCGCCTTCATATAGCTCACCCCGAGTTGAATGTAGATCCGCAGGTTCTCCGACTCCAGCTCAAGGGCCCTTTCAAATGCCTCGATGGATTTGGCATCCTCTCCCATTGCCTCGTAGATATGGCCCAGGGTGACATAGGCATCGGTATTTTCGGGGTGGATGTCCAATACCTTTTTAAAGAGGGGCAATGCCTTATCATAGTGCGCCTCGGCGAAATAGGCGGCGCCCCTGTCGATATACTCCAGGACCTTGATCATGTCCTTGGGATCGGGATATTCCTTCCTCTCTTCACCGCTGGTGGGCGTCCACACGTATCCCAGGCTCCTCATCTTCTCCATGGTCTCCTTATCCATCGCCACCTGCTGCGAGGGGGCCTCGCCTTCCGGGTCGATTTCCTGGACCACCTTTGCAAATCGCTGGGACATGACCTGGGCCTGTTCCTTCTCCTTCTTGAAGAGGTTTGACTTCTCCTCAGGGTCCTTGTCCAGACGATAGAGTTCCTGCGTGGGGGCCTCGATGTACTTCCATGTCTCGTTCCTCAATCCCTTGAGAGGACTCCAGTTATGGGTGGACTTCGGATAAAACGTTTCGCAGTAAAGGTCGAGTTCCCGTGCGGGCCCCTTACCCAGCATCATTGGGGATAGTGAAACACCCTCCATATGTTCGGGTATCTTGTATCCGATCATCTCCAGGATCGTGGGGGTGATGTCGATCAACCGAACGAGGCGGGGGATGCGTTTTCCGGCAGGGAGCATGCGCGGGCAACTGATGATCATGGGCACCCATATGGTCGAGTCGTAGATGAAAATCCCGTGGGTCTTTTCATGGTGGTCCCCGAGGCCCTCCCCGTGATCGCCGGCGAACAGGATCAGGGTGTTATCGGTCAGCCCGAGGCTGTCCATTCTGTCGAACAGTTTCCCAAGCCAGTAATCGGCGTATGCGATCTCCCCGTCATAGGGGTTCTTTCTGTAGGCACCATCGTAGGGGGGAGGAGGCGCCCAGGCATCGTGGGGATCGAAGTAGTGAACCCACAGGAAAAAGCCCTTCTCCCCTACCCCGTCCAGCCATTTCATGGCCGTCCTGGTGACGGTTTCCGCACGCCTTTCCTTCTGTTGCAGCTTCGGCTCCACATCGGTCTCCAGGTCGTCATTGTAGGTGTCGAATCCCTGGTCAAGGCCGAAGCGTCGGTCAAGTACATAGGCGGACACGAAGGCGGCGGTTGTGTACCCGCGCTCCTTGAGCATTTCCGGGAGGGTTACCACTGAATCCGGCAGTGCATAGGTGGCATTGTTCCGAATGCCGTGCGAGGGGGGATAGAGCCCCGTGAGCATGGAGGAATGGGAGGGGAAGGTTATCGGCACCGGGGTGAATGCCTTCTCAAAGAGACACCCCCTTTTTGCCAGGCGATCGATGTTCGGCGTTTTAACCTTCTTGTATCCGTAACATGCGATGTGATCGGCGCGGGTGGTATCGAAGGTCACCAGGAGGATATTCAATCGCGGGGGCTTTTCCGCCCCCGCGATTGAACATATAAGAAGAAAAAAAAGGGGGACGATGATAACGCGTCTTACCTTGTCCATCATCAAAACATATACTCCTTCATAAATGGAATTATGGCCTGTCGCGGGGCGATATTGTAGGAAGAGGCATAATTGGCGACCAGAGCCCCGTAATAATCCGCCAGCGGGTCATGGGCATACAGGAACGGGGTAGTCTGGGCCATGTCAAAAAATTTGAGGGCGTAAACCAGATAGCTATACGATCCGAGTGCAGGCATATAACAATAAGGATACCCTGAGAACCGGGAGAGGTTCATGAGAGAAAAAGGGGTATATCCCGGAAAACCGTACCCCCACAGTGAATACTGGGCTGAGGCAACACCGCTGAATAAAAATGCCAGTACGCCTGCGATCATAACAATACAAAGGCCCATCACACAAAACCTCGTCAATCGTGTCATGATGCTATCCCCCCCTTTGCTATTCTCTCCCTTTTCCTGCCTAAAATCAAGGAGGAATGAAGGGAGACGACGATTTCAACGGTGACATTATATTGTCGTGATATTGTCGTGGTCAGACCATTTCGGAGCGATAAGGGGAGGCCTTTTGAAGCTTCTGCACAAAACAGGGCACATGACATTGCAGGTCTTAACTGAAATAGATCCCTACAACGTGTCCGTGGCAGTCTCAAAGACTCCAAAAGGCCTGCCCATGTGATAAGGTCAGTATGTTTATTCACACCTTTGGACCAAAGGCATCACCTCCGCATCCATCTTTGTGATCCCTGATTGGGCATAATTACCCGCTCGTTGCGACGGGGATCATTCATCTCCGGATCAAGATTTCAATAACCAATGTAATGGCTCTCACTCCTGTCTGAATCAAAATTACCATGACGTAGCGGCCAGAACCCCCGGTGTCCCGTACACATCATAATAGGTCAGAAGCGAAAAGGGATCCACGCCCAGGGCATTGCCATACCCGAGCAGATAGTACTGATTGCTCAATTCAAAGAGATACAAGGCAAGCGAGAGCGGCGGCGGTTTAAGTATGGACCAGCCTAACGGCAATGCGATCGGAACCGGTGCACCTGATATCGGATCCAGCAAGTCAGGGGGTGGAAATGGCTTCAATCCGAAAAACACATCATAGTAGACAACCCCTCCGGGCGAATTATATAAAAGCCATGGATTTACGTACCCCATGGGCAACTCGAATCCATTGGGATTGAATAGATACGTCGGCTGAACCGGCAGTATGGTACTGCTGGTCACCTCGCTCAACAAGGGCGTGGGAAGGCCGGTGAGCGGATCGGGCGGGGAATAGACCGGAGACCACAGGGGCCACAGCAGATTATAGGGGGGCATGATCGCCCAATCTTGTGCCTGGGCCGGTGTGCCTTTGATTAACAAAAAGACCATCATCATGGTCAAGATCAGGAATAACCATCTTTTTCTCATCATTGTTCATCTCCTTAAACATAGATTAAGTCCGATTCAATTTCCATCAAATCAATATGGATCTAATATACGCCCACAGTGAGTGGGGGTATTCCCCAGAATTCTGCCGGTGTGAGCAGATTCGCAAGCGGCACCCCATAGATATTGGAATACACCAGGTTTCCCAGGATGAAATGATAGGCATTGATCTCCTCAAACTCGATGGGCCCTAAAAGTGAATAGGCAAGGGGCAGGGGAATCGGTGACGGGGCACCGGTCAAAGGACTCAACATGTAATCCGGAGGAAATGGTCTCATACCGTAGTATTGATCCCAGATCATGAGGCCGCCGCCGAGGGCCAGAGGGGCATTATAGGCCAGCCATGGCAGCGGTCCGTTATTCGCCTCCGGAGAGGCCGGGTCCCATATCATGGCCGGCTGAACCGGAAGTATCGTCATTCGGGTCAGGGCGTTGACCAGGGGGGTCGGCAGGCCGGTAATCGGATCCGGCGGAGACAGCGCCGGAGACCACAATGGCCACAATACGTTATAAGGCGGCAAGGCTGTCCAGTAGTCTGCCTGTGCATAGGTGAAAAACACCAGGCCCACCAGAACGGTCAGAATCATGATCAAAAATACATTCCATCTTTTTCTATGCATCATTATTCTCCCTTCAATTCAATGATCTCTTCCCTGAATCGGGGATTATTTCATTCATTCATTCAACGGAGTCCCTCCCAAGATAAACACCTTACAAAATAATGGGTGTCGTCGGGACACCGGTACGCAGCACTGGTCCCCAGATATCAAAGGGCTGTAACAGGCTCAGGAATTCCAGGCCGCTGAGTCCGAAGGTAAGGGCGTAGTAGATGTTCGCCATGGGCACGTAATATTCCCATTCCCCTGATGCATAGGGTGCCAACAGGGTGGGTGCCAATGGCAGAGGAATCGGTGCGGGTGCACCGGTCAGAGGATCCAGCATATAGCTTGGCGGCCAGGGATTGATGCCATACGCTTCATGATAATACAACAGCCCTGAGCCGAAGGCAGCGGGCGTATTATAGAGAAGATAGGGCACCGGTTGGCACGGGTCCCAAACCAGACCGGGCTGGACCGGAAGTACCGTATTCCTGGTCAATGAACTGACCAGGGGTGTGGTGAGGCCCGTGACCGGATCAATGGGTGACAATCCGGGAGACCAGAGGGGCCACAAGACATTATAGGGTGGCATGATGGTCCAGTACTGGGCCTGAATACTGATGGCACAAACAAGACACAATGCCGCCATAAAGGTCATCATGAGTATAAGGCTTCTGCAGTGCTTTGACATATTCATTTGTCCCTCCAAACCTCATTTCATTTCAATAAAACCAGCTCTCATTAACCAAAGGCAGATATTGATCATCCACCGATCACCTCCCGGTAGTAACAATAATTGTTTTTCCATTGCAAAGAGAATGGTATGTATCATCCATCGATCACCTCCCCGAAGTCATAATGGTTGGTTTCCCGTGTGAATCGATTGAATGGCCATGGATCGGATATCGAACGTATGAACGTATTGTCGAATAGTTGCACGCGGGAAATGCCGCTGTTCCCTCACAGGGAACATAATCAGCGCAGGATTATGGAGACCTCGATGAGCCGAATGTGTTGGGATGGAATATCTTCTAAGAATGCAATGGCTCTCTGGTAGGTATTTAATCCGACAAATTTGAGGTGCCCGGAAGGGTCAAACAGGCTTGCACATGACCTCAAAACGGCCGGAGGGGAAAGGAATGCATAATGTCTTCTTGATTCATTCTCATTGTTCAAATTCTCCAGGATATCAATAAAGTTCCTTGGTGCTGCGCCTGCATGATGATGGGGTATATCTGATACAAAGATGCTGAGAAGATGACCGCTCAGATCAAGAAATTCGCATATCCCGATGTGCGTACAACGCACGTATTCAGGTGCATCGAAGGCACTCATGAAAAAGAAAAGGCACACCAGGCATAGTACGAGGCATTTGCGACTCATAGCATATCCCACCTGATTGGTATTTCGTGCCGGAGTCACGATTATTGTTGACTCTTGCAAAATTGATCAAGGGTAATAAACCCTTACCATACGTATTACACGTGCAAAAGGGAAAGTGAGTAAAGCAGCAATGCCAAAATAACAGGAGAGCGGAGTTGTGAAAAGCAAATCGAAAAGGGCCGAGTGATTCAAACAGAACCCGTCTCAGCAGGAAAGGGGAGAGTAAAAGGACCGTATGCGTTGATGTTGAAGAGAACTGACCAGCAGGTGCCCCTTATCGCACGTTTGTCGAGCCGGAGCGATTAACTGAGTTCCCCTTCGGTCTCTTGTATGATGATTCTTTTATTACAGGATGTCTGTGAGGCCGGAGCGGTTGTCATGCCATTATCTTGATACGGCATTGACCGCTCCTCTCATGAATGAAGTTGCTCCTCCTTCATAAAGGTGGATGCAGTGCTATCCGCTATAGAAACACTATATTCTTTTCTTACTTATAATTATAAAAAATTTATTATACAGAGTCAAGATTCTTTCTCATATATAATATATAGACATCTTAAAAAAAGGAAGGATCCATTGGAATGGATCGAAGTCCTGCGAGGGGATAGTCCCCTCGCAGGACTTCGATAGTCGTTCCCGGCCCCCCCTCTGCCGCCATTGTTCACAGAATCGGCAGGCCGAAGGCCTGTGCCGCGGTGACCAGTGATGAGGGATTGATTCCCAGGTTATACCCATAGGCAAGCATATAATAGAGATTGCCCAAATCATACAGGTAAGTGGCCTGGACGATGCCGAGTACGGCGGATGCCGTACTGAGCAGGGAGTAACCGGGCAGCAGGGTAATGGGAGCAGGCACCCCGGTAACCGAATCGAGGTAGCTTGCCGGGGGCCAGGGATTTATCCCGTAGAGCGTGTCGAAGAATACCAAACCGGTGGGGCCGTTATACAGGAGCCACGGCGGTATCGTCCCCAACATGGCCCACCCGAGTTTCGGCAGGGTGGGATCCCAGGCCATGACAGGCTGCACCGGGAGCACCGTGCTGCTGGTAAGCTGGGTCACCAGGGGAGTGGGAACGCCTGTAATAGGGTTCGGCGGTGAGTAGAACGGGGTGTAAAGGGGCCACAGGACATTGTACGGCGGCATGGCCACCCAGTTCTGTGCCGTGGCTCCCTGAATACTCACCAGGACTATGACGACAGCAACAGGTATGAGCACATACCATCTCTTTTGTGTAAGCATGGGCATTATCCTCCTTCTCCGCATAGTAGGCCTATCAGATGGGCGGAAGGCCCCAGATCTGCGACGGAGTCAACAGATTGAGGAAGTCCGCCCCTGTTATCCCATAGTTGAGGGCATAGTTGACATTGGCAGTGGGAATAATCCACTCGAGTTCGGTCGTTGATGTGGGCAGCAGGAGCGAATAGGTTGTGAGAAGGGAGATAGGGGCAGGTGCACCGGTTATAGGATCCTGGAGATATGCCGGCGGGAATGGATTCATGCCGTAAATCTTGTCGAAAAACGCCATTCCGCCTCCGAATGCGAGAGGAATATTATAGAGTGCCCAGATGTACCCCGAGGCATTCGAAGGGGAAGGGTCCCATACCACCATCGGCTGAACGGGGAGTATGGTATTCCTGGTAAGCGCAGGGAGCAGAGGGGTGGGTATACCTGCCGCATTCGGCGGTGACAGGACCGGGGACCAGAGGGGCCACAGCAGATTATAGGGGGGTATGGCAGCCCAGTTCTGGGCCCCCACCGTGGGGGTCATGAGCAGACCCAAGGCGGCCACGATAATACACATGACCAGTACGATAGAGGGAATAACGGGCAAGCATTTTCTCCTTTTATACATACGTAGACCTCCTTTTATGCCGAAAACATATCAACCATCGGCTCTCGGCAGCACAGGTCGGCTTTCATACGCATACACCATTTCCCCACGTGCTAAAACACCGCAGGAGGCAATGCGGAAAAGGGCGTATATCCCCAGATGTCTGCACTCGTTAAAAACGGTGTTGACGGCAATCCATATTGAGCGATGTACGTGAGATTGGCCAAGGGTATAAAGTATTCAAATCCCTTCAAGGCAACGGGCAGATAGACGGACCAACCCAGAGGAAGTGCTATGGGATTTGGAGTACCGGTGACGGAATCGAGCAAATAGGATGGGGGAAACGGATTGAGGCCATAGGTTATGTCAAAAAAAAGCATGCCGCCTCCAAGGGCCAAAGGGGTATTATAGAGGGCCCACGGCAATGACCTATATGGATCCTTCACCAGGCCCGGCTGAACCGGTAATAGTGTATTACTTGTCAGGGAACTGATAAGAGGGGTCGCAAGCCCGGTGGCAGGATCAACGGGAGAAAGCGCCGGAGACCATAGCGGCCACATGAGATTGTAAGGCGGCAGTGCGGCCCAATACTGCGCATGCATGAGATCCGGCACGATCATGCCTGCTATAACCAGTATGAGGAAGGCACATAGCAGGATTACCTTTTTCCTTTCTTTGTACATAACTCACCTCATGCTATTGACTATGATGATTCATATCATAGGATTATGTTCTTCTAAAAACCAGTCGACACGTTCATGATTCACCACTATACTACATAGATTCACACCCCCTTCGTGGAATGATTTGTTTATCTCCCATTCTTAACCATCTATCCTTTTGAACTAAAGGGAAATCGCTTAAATCGCCGGAAAACCCCATAATTGTGCTGTAGTCAACAGATTGAGGTATTCCGGCCCTGTCAAGCCATACGTAAGTGCATATATCGCATTGGCAAGCGGAATAAAGAATGCCTCGCCGCCGCCTTGCGCACCCGTTACAGGCAAGAGGCCGTATGTGACGGTAAAGGTAATCGGATTGGGGACGCCGGCAACGGAATCATAGAGATTCGGCGGAGGCCAGGAATTGAGTCCATACAGCCGATCAAAGTAGAGTAATCCTGAGCCGAAGGCGACGGGTGTATTGTAGAGGGCCCAGATGCTGGTGGTAGGATCCCATGCTATACACGGCTGAACCGGAAGGATGGTGTTCCTGGTGAGTTCGGTGACAATGGGTGTTGTGCCGCGGAGCACAAGGGGATCCCAATTGAAATCGGTAACCAGGGGTGGTGACCACAGCGGCCAGAGGACATTGTATGGCGGCATAAGTGCCCAGTTCTGGGCGCGTGCTGCCGGACTCATGAGCGATCCGAGGATGCTCAAGGCCATAACGGTAAGAAGCAGAAGAAAGAAACCTTTCCTTTTTCTAATCATGAGCGAATCTCCTCCTTTGAAACATACCTAATATAAGGATCTTGTATGAGCTTATGAGAACCCAATCTTTCGCTCAAAATCATTCCATCCGGAAAAAGCCTCCTTATATCGGGGGAAGTCCCCACAAATCCCCGTACGTCAGCAATGAGGAAGGGCTAACGCCGAGGGAGTTGCCGTAAGCAAGCAGGTACGACAGATTTGCCAGATCGACCAGGTACTGGTATTCAACCGATATCCTCCAGGTGAACACGGGATATGTGCTCCACCCTGCCGGCAAGGCCAGAGGAACGGGCGCCCCGGTGACGGAATCGAGCAGAGAGGATGGCGGCCAGGGATTCAGCCCGTACCACAGGTCGAAAAATTGCACGCCCACGGGTGAGTTGTAAAACATATAGGGAAATACATCACCCATCGGCGACACAATGGGGGTGAGGGGATTAAGACCGAGGGCGGGTTGCACAGGAAGTATCGTACTACGGGAAAGCTCGGTGATCAGAGGGGTGGGCACCCCCGTAATCGGATCAGGTGGAGAAAGCACGGGAGACCACAGCGGCCAGAGTATATTATACGGGGGTAATGCCGCCCAGGTTTGTGCGGAAGCCACTGGGGTGATGAGCAGGCAGCCTGCAATCGCAATGGCCACTATAACGATCAAGAACTTTATTTTCCTAATCATAGAACTCATCCCTCCTTTACTAAAAAACGCTTGGCGGTAAAAGGGCAAGCGGCGTCAGTCCCCAGATATCTACAGCAGTCAACAGGCTGGTGAGAGGCACTCCGTATATATTCGAATAATATGTATTGGCCAAGGGCAGATACCACTGCAGGTTCTTTAGATCGGTCGGCAACAGGAGCGACCATCCGAGGGGCAGGGCAATGGGGTTCGGAACACCGGTTGCGGAATCTACCAAATAGCTGGGAGGCCATTGATTCAAGCCATAAAAGACATCATAGAATAACAACTGATTCCCAAGCGCGGCCGGCGTATTGTAGAGCAGCCAGGGGATTCCGGCACCACTCGGTTGAACAGGGTCCCATGCCATAACGGGCTGGATCGGGAGGATGGTATTCCTGGTGATCGCGTTTACCAGGGGTGTGGCAAGACCGGTCACCGGATCAATGGGAGACAGGATGTCCGACCAGAGCGGCCAGAGGACATTGTAAGGGGGAAGGGCTGCCCAGTACTGGGCATGGACAAGGGAAAACCCCATCCCTATGACGATGAAGATAATAAGGGCACATAACACAATCGAATCATGTCTTCCTTTGTACATAATTCACCTCTCATAACTACCCCATTATCGTTATGTGGATCGAAACCTGATCGTTTAACCAAAAACGACCATCGTGCGCGCACTTACATCAATACACCCCTTTCTACAAAGAAATCTGAATGAACTGGAAGGAAAAACATGGACAAGCCAATGCGTCGAATAGATCTCACCTCCTCACAAAAAGGATCTGAGGATATGCGTTATCCTCTATACTTTGGACGTATCTATACATTCACACGTGCAGGTTTGACACGGCATACAAAGGAGCAGATACGAATTTTTACAAATCCCTCTATTACGGGAGCCCGCAATAAAAGATCACGCGCGATACATAAGGATTAAAGAAAGGACTGGATGCTGGCTGGAAATTGGAGGACGGAATGTGCGCAAGCGGTCAGATTATGCAAATGTTTTTCCGCACAGGAAAAGGACATTGAAACGCCTGCAAGACGATTGGACAATGAACAGGATTTATTTGAAAAAAAATCAAGGCCCCTTTTTTTGAATAGGCATCAACCCCTTACTAAGGAGATAAATAATTATATCCAAATTCTAATTCAATTATGTTCAAAAGTCAATAGTAATTATTTGTATTAATAAGTTATTGTAGTCTAATTTTTTTGAAATATTTTTATGTTTGATATTATTTAGAAGATATAAATAAAGCCATGATAAGAATATTCTGATAGTTTAATCAATCAATCTGGCACCACTATTTATTAACTCTTTGTAATCTCTATTTTTTTCTTGCCAGGGAATTGACTCCTTCCCCCGGGTGTTTTACAATGGCATAACTATTTCATCGTTTGGTTTTCTGAAATGCTGAGGCATCATGGATAAACAACCGAAGGTCAGTTGCATCATCCCGACATACAACCGCGCATCATGTCTCTCCCAGGCCATCGATTCGGTGCTGGCCCAGGATTATGAAGACCTCGATCTGCTCGTTGTCGATGATGGCTCTACCGACCATACCTCCTCCATCCTGGAGGGATACGGACAAAGGATCCATGCCTTTCACCAGCCCCACAAGGGGGTCAGTGCGGCAAGAAATCTGGGGCTTGAGAAGTCCAAAGGCGAATACATCGCCTATCTCGATTCCGATGATGTGTGGTTGCCACGGAAGATATCCATCCAGGCCCGGTTCCTTGACCGGAATCCCGACTATCCCCTCTGCTACACCGAGGAGATCTGGTATCGAAACGGCATACGGGTCAATCCGGGAAAGAGACATCGAAAATATTCCGGCCGTATCTTCACCCAGTGTCTTCCCCTGTGTATCATCAGTCCCTCATCAGCCATGATGCGCAAAAAGATCCTGGAAGAGGCAAGCGGATTTGACGAAGACCTGCCTGCGGCGGAGGACTATGCCCTCTGGCTTCGGATCACCGCCTGCCATCCGGTATACCTTGTTCCCATGCCACTGATCGTGAAAAGGGGTGGGCATCCGGACCAGCTCTCCCGTTCGGTCGCCCACATTGATCGTTACAGAATCAAGGCACTTACAAAGATACTCACCAGGGGAAAACCTACTTCGGCGCTATGGCACCAGGCATGGAGAGAGCTCCGTGCAAAATGCCGAATCTACGGCGAAGGCTGCCATAGGCATGGCCGCCGGGATGAGGCGGCCTTCATCCTCGCCCTGCCCGAGACAATCCTCAAACGCTCAGGGCAGCAAAGGGATTGCTCGGCCGCGCCTCCCTCTCAACCCGACCATACCGCGGGTATCACACAACCCGCAGACTGCCCTGCAATGATGGTCTCCTGATGCCCGATAGGGAGGAAATCGTATGACCGGAAACAGTGCCGATAAATCGGTGCGCTGCACCCTCGAATCCCTTGATATATCGCGGATCGATGTGAACAACAGGGAGTTCGGCCTTCATTTCTTCCGAAACCCTTCCCCCTCGCTCGTTGAGTCCGTAAAACAGTTCGGCATTATCTACCCCCCTCTCGTGCGCGCCGCTGGCAGTGGCTTCCAAATCCTGGACGGATTTCTGCGCATCGAGGCCGCCCGATTGTGCAACACAAAGGTGATCCAGTGCAGCGTGTGCGATGAAAACCTCGATCATCAGCACCTTGCCCGGTTTCTCCTGTCCATCGCCCTTTCGGGGGGCCTGCCCCACATACTGGACAGGGCGGTCATCGTACAGAAAATGACCGCGATCCTCCCACAGGATCGCGTGGTCAGGGACATTCTTCCCCTCCTCGGCCTGCAGCCTAACACGAAGGTGCTCCAAAGGCTCGTGCCCCTTTCCAGGCTGGACGAAGAAATGGGCAGGGCACTGCTCGATCAAAGGATCAATCATGACATGGCGCTTCGGCTCATGGAACTTGAACCTGAGGTGCGATCCCGCATCACCACCCTGTTTCTTTATTTCCGGTATAGTCAGTCCAAGCAGTTCGAGATTCTGGACAATCTCCTGGACATCGCAGAAAGGGAACAGGTATCCCCGGTTCAAGTCCTTGAGGAGGTGGGATGGAACGGAGAAGGCCCGGAACCGCCCGAAGAAAACAGGGTTGCCGCCGGAGAGGCATTGCGAAACGAACTCAGGGATCGCCGGTACCCCACAATGACGGGCCTGGAGAGGTCATGGAGGACGAGAATCAAATCCCTCCGCCTGCCCCCCTCCATCTCCCTCACGCCCCCCTCTTCCTTTGAGGGGAGTACCTACCGGATCAGTTTCGCCTTCAAGACCCTGGAAGAATACAAGGCACTACTCTCCAGGCTGAAGGACATGGGTGAACAGGATGAGTGGACGCAACTGCTCCCCGGTTAGGTATCCGATCAATCGGTTGATTGTCGAGCAGGGGACCGAAGGGGACAGGATCACCCGCAATGTCCTGGATGCCCTCCCCTCCCTGATCCCCGAATATATCGAATACGAACGGATCAAATCACTCGATGCGGACCGGCACACCATCATCGTAACGCACAATCGAGGGAAATTCCTGAAGCGCTGTCCCGGCACCAAGGAATACCTGTGCTGTCTGTATGGCTTCCTGAATGTGGGTCTCAACTGTCCCATCGACTGCACCTATTGCATACTCCAGGTGTACCTGAACACCAATGCATTGGTGCTGTTCAGCAATCATACGGATATGCTCGCCGAACTCGGAGCGGAACTCATCGCCGAGCCTTCCCTTGTTCGGATCGGGACCGGAGAGCTGACGGACAGCCTTGCGCTCGATCCCCTGACCGGCCTCAGTCCGCTCCTGATCGACTTCTTCTCCGGGCAGAGGCAGGCATTCCTGGAATTGAAAACCAAATCCGACCATGTGGAGCACCTCCTGCATCTCGATCACAGGGGACAGACGATCATCTCGTGGTCACTCAATCCGCAATCGGTGGCAGAAAGCGAGGAGGGACTTGCGGCACCTGTTCAGGCACGTATCACCGCAGCCAAGCGGTGCCTGGAGCATGGCTATAGGATCGGATTCCACTTCGATCCTATCATCCTGTACAAGGGATGGGAGTCCGGCTATGAATCGCTCATAGACCTTCTCTTCTCGCATATTCCTCCCCACTCCATAACATGGATCAGCATGGGATGCTTCCGTTTCATACCACCGCTTAAAGGGATCATACGCCAGCGGTTTCCTGCAAGCAGGATCACCTATGAGGAATTCATCCCCGGCCTGGACAAAAAGATGCGCTATCCGCAACCGGTGCGGATACACATCTATTCATCCCTTGCAGGTTGGATCAGAAAGAGGTCACCCGAGGCATTCATCTATCTGTGCATGGAATCCCCTGAGGTATGGAAGGCGGCGCTCGGTGAGGCGCCCGGCGACAACGAGGTCCTGAAGTCGTGGCTCGATGAGCGGTGTAAAAAAGCGCCGATAATAGAAAAGTAACCCATGCTTTCGTAATTACCCAAACATTAATTGTTCAATAGCCTGCGCAATGAGGAAGGGGGGTATTGATCAATCACATAAACCCGCATGACCACCACGAAAGGAACGATGCAATGAAAAAGGTTATCCTCATACTCATCTCCATCATGTTCGTCTGGGCATCCGCGGCGTGTGCCGGCGATGCGGATGCCATCCTGGGGGAGTGGTACACGGAGGGCGAAAGGGCTGTGGTCGAGATGTATCGATGTGCGGACCATTATTGCGGGAAAATCGTATGGCTCAAGGAGCCGAAAAATGCGGACGGGAGCGACAAGATGGACATCCACAATCCTGACCCGTCCAAGAAGCGGTGCCCGGTGGTGGGCATCAACATCGTCCGGGATTTCGAGTATAAAGAAAAGAATAAGTGGGGTGATGGAGAGATCTATGATCCGGACAATGGAAAGAGCTATTCGTGCAAGATGGCCCTTGATGGTGACACCCTGAAGGTGCGGGGATACATTGGGATCTCCCTGCTGGGGAGGACCACCCGGTGGACCCGCAAACTTTGACCGGGCTGGGAATCCCGGGTCCGTTCCGAAATCCGCATCCAGCTCATCTTCTTCGCCGATCCGGGGGAATCCGGCTCCTTCCCTGACCCCTCATCAGGAGTCATGACCACTTGCAGGTTCCGGAAGAAAGTCCTTGTAGGAGAGGGTGGGGAAGACATTATCCTGTCTTTCGATCCGCAGGAGCCCTTCCTCGTCGATGGCATTATTTTCAATCTGATGAATGAGCCTCCAGAACCGTCCGATATGCTCCTTGATCCTGCGGGTAGCGTATTCGGTAAGGGTTTGATTGTGCAGGATAAATGTCCAGTCGCTGCTCTGGGCCAGAAGGAGTTCCCGTCCCGCCTGGTTGAGGGCCCTCTCTTCCAGGTCGCTCCGTAGGTCCTGACGGGCCATGTCCTCCATCTTCTCACCCGCCTTGAACAGATGAGGATATACCCATCCATTCCTCTCGTTCAGCCACACCTCGTGATACCCCTTCCACCCCCAGCTCCCCCCCGGAGGCTGGGCGTGCTGTACCGGGAAACCGAGGGCCATGAAAGCGCCCGGTGTAATCGGGGCAAAAAATTCCCTGCATTCCGACAGTTTTCGAAACAGGGCATCCACCCACAAAGGCCCCTCGAACCACCAGTGTCCGAAGAGTTCCGCATCATAAAAGGCGCACACAACAGGGGGAAACGGCATGGACAGAAAGAGGTCCCTGGCATGCCGCATTCGATGGGCCAAAAAATCGTCCGCATGGATGGAAACCTTGCGTGCGGCACTGTCAGGATCATATATCTGATGTTCCCCCCCGCGTTGTTCTATCCGATGGTATTTCATGCCTGTATGGCAGCGCACGCCCCCGGGAAGATACGGCCTCAGGTAATCCAGGTCCAGATCATATCCTATGTCCCTGTAAAAATCCCGGTAATCGTAATCACCCGGATAGCCGTCCAGGGAACTCCACACCTCTTTCGCGGAATGAACATCCCTGCCGAATGCGACCATTCCCGAAGGGCAGACAACCGGGGCATAGGTCCCGAACTCGGGGGACGGAGCGGAATCGCATACGGTGTGGGTGTCGAGGAAGGTGTATTCGATCCCCGCACGGAGAAGGATCCGATCGAGGCCGGGGAAATAGCCGCACTCGGGAAGCCACAGCCCGGCGGGAGAGATCCCGAAAAGCCTGCGATATTCCTTCACTGCTACCGCGATCTGTGCCCTGATCCCTGATGCCGTCGGCCTCAAAAGGGGAAGATAGGCATGGGTGGCGGCACAGGTGATGATTTCCAGTATCCCTTCATCCTGATAGGATTTAAATACATGAATGAGGTCCCCGCTGCATCGTTCGTCAAAGGTCTTCAGTGCGCTTCGATAGTACGATCGGTACATACCTGCAAGGGAAGAGAGTTCGGGTATTTTGGTGGTGCGCTTGATCTCCTTGCCGGCCAGATCGATCTGGAATCGAAGATAGGAGCGAAGCCGTTCAATGAGCAATGGATTTTCCAACTGTGCAAGGAGCGTCGGGCTCAGCGAAAGGGTGATCCCCAACGGCACACCATCGCGGACCAGTCGATCGAATACCTGGATGAGCCGTATATAGCAATCGATCAGCGCCTCATACAGCCATCGCTGTTCAAGCGTATCCTCGGCGCCGGGATCAAGCACATAGGGCATATGTGCATGCAGAAGCAGGAGAAAATAGGACGTATTCACCGTTACCGGTCGGGATCGAGAGTGGATGGCGGGAAAGACATCGCCGATGAAGGGCTGGAGTGCCTCTCCGAAGGGGAGGGATTGAACAGGTGCTCGCCGAAAAGGCCGAAAAGTCGCAGTGTCCTGAGTGCCTCCTCCGAATAATACCGTTCGAGCAGGGATCTCCAGGGAGGAAGTCCGGGGATTGACTCCGTTTTTTCGGGAAGATCACGATAGTATTCGATCACATCCCTTTCCGTTATGTATTCCATGAGATGCTGCCTCTGGTCTTCACCCTCATGCTTCATCTCCTCCTGTGAGGGAGGCTGCTCTGTGCGGGCATCCTCCGCCGATGCCTGCACCGCCACCGGTTCACCTGCAATATCCAGCTTGTTGGAAAAACAGATGGAAATGAAGGCCCCGGTCTCCGGATCCGCATACCCCAATTCCGCGCGGCACATGGTCACCGGCTTCTCCATGGCAACAAACCAGGTATTGATCAACCCCTCGACGGAGACATCATAGCAAATCGCCGGTGTTTCGGCAGGTGAATCCTTGAAAAGGCAGTATATTCGAAGAAATAATTCAGGATCTTCGACAACATCCCCCCCCATCAGGTCGGGTACACCTTCAGGGATTATCTGCCACAGCACATGGAGATGGGAAGGGTCCACTTCGAGAAGGTAGAGATAATTTTCCCCATAATGCATGGGGAAAAATGCTATGTCTTCTTCCGGCATAAGATTCTCCTTTTTTTCAATTTTAAGGTGCTCCACCAATCAGGGGTGGACAACGGGCCACACTATGCCAGAATATCCGCAATCTGTTTTAACATGATCCTGGCCGGCTTCGTCTGATCATAGACCTTCGAGACCCAGGCATCTCCCCAAAAAAGGTAGCAGCTTGTTTCAGCTCTAAGCAACCATTCATGGGCTTGATTCAAAAGGCCCTCCACATGTTCCGGATCATTCACTTCGTCCCTGCTGTCCCCTACCGCTCTTTCCATGCGATGAAAGATTCGACTCACCTCACGGATCTCCTCCAATGCCTTCTGCTGTCCGGGAGATTGCGACCATTGAGAGAAATCAAATCCGCTTGTCCGGGCGACGTTCCACGCCCCGGTCTGCACAACAACGTAATCCCTGGGGGGATTGTCATTGATATAGTCGCTCAGGCGAACCGGCTGCAGGGGAAAGGCGCCCTCCCGCACCCGTTTCATGCAGGGGGCAAAAAAGTGCCCCCAAAAACCGTGATCCTCGTCCATCTGACGGAACCAGCCGCCGTTTTCTCCGTCGGACCAGGTCGTCACCAGAACCGACCCCTCCGCTGAAGCGGTCTTGTGGGTGACCTCATTCTCAAACCATACGGGGTCCATCCCGCTTTCCTGGGCATTGCTCACATCACGGTCGCGAGGCACCACCACGATCTCGTACCCTTCGTGTCGCGCCAGGTGCGGTGTATACACCTTCGATGCATCCCATGTCTCCTTGCCCTTATCCCCCTCTTCAGGATGCACATGGACGCCGTCAACAACGACATATTCATACCCTGTCTGCCTGAGGGAGGGAATCATCTCCATGCTGAAGGCCAATTCCGAAGGCCAGAAGCCGATCGGCTGTACGCCGAATGTCTCCTTTATCATCATCCGGCCCCGTTCGAGATGGGCATTCCAGTCCTCCTTCGGTATGAGCGGGAACACAGGATGATAGTACCCCATTCCGATGACCTCGATCTGCTCCGTGCTCCGGTACTGCTGCAGAACCTCCTCCATATCACACATCTCCCGGACTTCCCTTTGGATGTCCGGATCGGTGAGCTGCTCGAGCAGGACACCGGAGAAGCCGATATTCAGATGGGCTACATCGGCAAAATTGCGCACGAATCTCTCGGGCCGTGCATAGCACATGATGATCTGCCTGGCCTCCCACATGTCGTGTTCGAGCAGGAGCCGGAGATTCTCCGGAGGCTGATGCATATGGAGCCCCAGGGCATGAGAGATTTCCTTCATTTCTGGTATACCTTCAGGACCTGGTCTGAGATGCTGTTCCACGAAAACGCGGTCTCGGCGGCGATCCTGCCGTTCCTTCCCATCCAACGCGCATGGTCCATCTCTGCGAGGAGGGAACCGATACCCCAGGCGATGGATCCGGGATAGTCATAGATCTTCAATCCGGTTACATCGTGCCAGACGAATTCAGCAGGCCCGCCGTTGCTGGTGGCCACCACCGGCTTCCCTGCGCTCCAGGCCTCCAGTATCACAATACCGAACGGTTCGTTACGGCTCGGCACGCACACGAGATCACATGCCTTGAAGAGTTCCTTGAGCTCCTGTCCGTTTTTGAATCCCAAAAAATGGACGGCATGGGAGATGCCCAGTGCATGGGCCCTTCGCTCCAATCCCATCCTCATATCCCCGTCACCGGCCATAACAAATTTTGCATGAGGGTAATGCTGCAACACATAGGGTATCGACTCTATCAAGAGATCCGGCCCCTTTTGATGAACGATGCGGCCTGCGAACAGGATGGTGGGATCGAGGGGACCTATTCCATAACGCTTTTTTATCTCACCCGGATCGATATCCCCGTCGAAGTTATGGACATTGACACCATTGTATACAACATCCACCTTCCAATCAGGAAGACTATACATCCATAGAATTTCATTCTTGAGCGCCTGGGAAACCGCGATGACCCGGTCTGCACAAAACGTCCCGTGCCGCTCATGATCACGGATGATGGCGGATTGGCCGCCGTAAAAATTGTTTCCACATCTGCCGTACTCGGTCGAATGTATGGTGAGGACCGATCGTTTCCCCCTTCCCGCCTTAATCCATACGGCTGCATTGGATGCCAGCCAGTCATGGGCATGGAGGATATCGAAAGACCCGACGTGGTCTTCGGTTTGGAAGAAGTGGTAGACGAAGGAGCGGCACATCTCGTTGATCTCTTCAACAAAATTCCGGTTCAGATTGAATGCGCACCGGTGGTAGTGAACGCCGTGGATTACCTCGTATTGAAGCTGGTTCGCTGCTATTCTGGTAAACACATGGACTTCGTGCCCCTTTCTCTCCATTGCTGCAGCAAGTTCAGTAACGTGGTTACCTACCCCCCCGACACTTATGGAGTGGAGAGTCTCCCAGGAAAACATGGCAATTCTCATGGTCTCCCCTTTCACTGAGGCGAAATTGTAGAGGCAAATGCATTATGAAGTGATTGAAATGATTCTAATCTATACATGAGGGATTGTCAATTATAAACCCATACGCCGCATTGCACGTACCACGATTTTATGCTAAGGTGAAATCGGTTGTATATCATAGGGAGCGATGCCGAGGCAGCGCAGGCCCCGTGATCGATGGAATCCACCCTGTTGCTTTGACTGAAAATGGATGAGATAAAAACCGACGTGGTTGAATTCTTTCTCTTTGCCTCCCCCCGTCCCCTCACCATTGCCGAGATATCCGGCATGGCGGGGGACATGGACCACGATCAGGTACAACAGGCAATTGCCGTGTTGCAGGATAAATTCTATGGCCCGGACCGGGCCCTCCAGATCTGCGAAGTAGGAGGCGGGTACCAGATCTGCACCAGGCCGGAATTACATTCATGGCTCAAACGCATCACCCATTACCAGGTGCGACGCCGACTTACGCGTGCGGCACTTGAGGTACTTGCCGTCATCGCCTATAAACAGCCGATCACCAGATACGAAATAGACGAGATACGTGGAGTAAACAGCGGCTTTGTCCTCAAGGGCCTCTTGAACAAAAAATTGATCCGCATTGTCGGGAGGAAGGAGTGCCTCGGGCGTCCCATCGTCTATGGAACGGGCAATGAATTCTTGAGCTACTTCGGCCTGAACGACCTCGGGCAATTACCCAAAGACTACGAATTGAAAGAGATTCTGGCCCATGAGGAATCAGAAGTCAGAAACGATGAGGCTCAATAAATATCTCTCCACCCAAGGAATCGGATCGCGCAGATACTGCGAGTCGCTCATACAAAAGGGCGGGGTTCTGGTGAACGGTGAAGTTGCCCATGTAGGTATGAAAATCGACCCCCAGCGGGACCGAATCCACCTCGTCCACGGAGACACCATCAGCCGCCATCCTCCCCGGAATCGTTACCTTGCACTTTACAAGCCGAGGGGTTTTCTGACGACCATGGCTGATCCCCTGGGCCGCCCCACAATTCTGGAACTTCTCCCGCCTCTTAGGGAGCGCATATATCCGATCGGACGTTTGGATTTTCACTCGGAGGGTCTGATCCTGATTACCAATGACGGGGATCTTGCCTTTCGTCTGAGCCACCCCGGATCAATGATACCAAAGACCTATCTGGTAAAGGTGAAGGGCAAACCCTCTTCACGGTGCCTTGATCAACTAAAAAAAGGTATCCGCCTGAGTGACGGGGTAAGCTCCTTTGATTCCATAATGGAAATAAAATCCCGGACTCGCACGAATACATGGCTCAAGGTGACCATCCATACAGGAAAAAACCGTATCATCAGGAGGATGTTTCTCTCTGTCGGTCATCCGGTCATCAGTCTCACCAGGGTGAGTATTGCCGGTGTCACCCTGGAGGGGCTTGCACCCGGGGAATGGCGGCATCTCACCCGCAAGGAGATGGAGGTGCTGAAGGGATCGTAGGAAAACCTCTTTTTGACCTTCGCGATCCGGATCGTTTCAACCGCACCAGAAACGCCGGGGAAAAGGGGAAATTGAGACGATGGTCGGGAGGGCTATTGACACGGGAGGGCTATTTACATTGACAAAGGCGCACCTATATGTTATTCTTTTTTCTCAAATTGTTACCGAGATCGATGCAGCATGACAAAAATGGGTGTCGAGTGCAACCATTAAACTTGCCTGTGCGGTTTCGTATGGATGACAATTGAGACACTCATTTTCCCTTGTTCGTTTAACATGAGAGGGGTACCAATATGAAAAGATTACACAGAGGTACAGGGTATTCATGGCGGACGATAGTGGCTCGATCATTTCTCTCAATCATTCTCGCCTTCATCATAGGGTTGACTTGGTCCTGCATAGCCCAGGCAGCAGTGTCCCCAAAGACCATGTCCATAAAGTACAAATCCGGGAAGGTCTCCGCTGTGCTGAAGGGTGTTCCCGCTAAAGAGGTGTACGAATATCTTGCAGAAAAGACAGGGGTTGAATTCGTTGGCCTCAATGAAATAACCGGAACCATTGAAGATCTTGAATTTAATGACCTTACCCTTGAAGAGGCCATTCGCGCACTGGGTAAAAACAGCATCCTGATCTTTCGAAAGGAAGGTCCTCAGGATGAGGAAATGACCATCAAGAAGGTCATTTTTGTTGCCCATCAGCAAGAGGAACAACCAACACCACCACCCACCCCGGTGCAGCCCCCTCCACCACGGGAATTGACGCCCCCTGCTCCACCCGCACCGCCTGCTCCACCAAGGCCTCCGGCACCTCCCAAGGCCCCTGAAGCACCCCCTGCAACCCCCGTCACCCCTCCCAGCGTCCGTCAGCCCGAGCCCCCCCCGCCCCCCCCGGTGCAAAGGCCAACCCCGCCCCCGGTACAAAGGCCAACCCCGCCCCCAGTGGTAACACCCGCACCCAAACCCAAGCCAAAGGATGCAAATCTCGAAAAGGGGCTCAAATATTACGAGGAAAAGCGCTGGGACCTGGTAATAAAATATCTTAAGTTGTACCTGCAAAAGAATCCCGGGGATCAGGAAATCCAGCAGAAGCTCGACCAAGCGAATAAAAATTCCGACGAGGCGATCCGGCTTTACAAATTGGGTAAGACGGCTCAGGGCTCCGGCAATTTCTCCGAGGCATACGGGCATTACAAGGCAGCCTACGAACTCTATCCCCTCCTGTACGACGCCTGGGAGAGAATGCGAGCGATGCAGAAAAAGATACAGTGAACCCCCACCATATCCTGATCATAGATGATGACCCCGTCAATAGAGAGGTCTACCGGGATCTTTTTCACATCCACGGATTTGAAACCAGGTATTCTACCGCGCCTTCTGAAGCCCTGGCACTCCTGGCTGATCGGGATTTTGGTGCGGTCATTATTGACCTCAGGATACCTTCTCAATCCATTATCGAGCTTGCATCCAAAATAAAATCATCCAATCCATTCTGCTGCACACTTATACTCACCGATGACGCATCCGCATCCTTTATCAAGAACGTCCTCAGGATCGGGGCTGAGGCTTGCCTCATCAAGCCGTTCATTCCCTTTCTCCTCCTGGAGACCTTGAAAAGAGGGATCGAAAGGGTGCGCCTCCTGCAGGAAAATGAACGTCTGAACAATGAATTCTCTTCTCTGAAGGGAGCCTACGGGATGCTCAAGGACTATTGCAGCCGATTGGAGTCAGGGCTCACCTGCGACCCCGCAAGCGGCCTGTTACACCCCAGGGCATTCATCGAACGGCTCAAATATGAGGTAAGCAGGGCTCAACGACATGAGCATTGGCTCTCACTCACCCTCGTCCGCACAGGGATTAAAGCCGATAATGCACGGAATAGGAACGGGATTATGTGCCTGGTGGACCTTTTCAAAAAGGCTATCCGTACAGGGGATATTTTGGCACACCATGGGGCAGGCCTTGCCGTCATCATGCCCGAAACCGACCTGGAAGGGGTTCATACATTCAGAAAACGAATAACGGAACGGATTGTTACCGGGAGCGGAAACGGAGAGGAACCTGCATCCCCTATGATGATCGATGGTCTTGCCTTCGGCACCTCAACCTATCCGATTGATTCCCATCTCCCCAAACGCCTCGTTCGCATTGCAGCCTCCCGGTTACATACTGAACCGGTCTTGGTGAGACACTGACTGATCCGGGCATCAGCACCCCGTAGACAGGTCTAACCAAACTTTGTCAGGCGGAGCGAAGCGCAGCTACTATGCTACCCTCCAGGTTACCTTTAAGGCCCGGTTCAGGAACCGCCCCAACAAAACCGTCTTCGGCCGGAGCCAATCGCACCATGCAGCGCCAAATTGAGCAAGTAATCCAGCATATGTGATAATTTTTATTGCATATCATAAATTTTTTACTTCTCTGTATCATAAAACATCCACCGAGCAGTACGCTCAGCAAATCAGAGGTATCGACGTTTCCTTGTTTTCAAACGTGTTTCATGGTATCGAAAACAGGGATAGAGCCTATGGTGCCTGATTCGACTGGATCAGGTCCCTGGAATAGTTATTGCAGAGGAAATTTAGTGCCACGAGTTTTGATTACCTGGAATTCCCACTGTATGTCAAACTCCTTTGCTTCTGATAGAGGTAAATACCCCGCAGGCAAAAGGATAAAAGGGGACGTGAAAGGAGGTGAGGGTTAGGGTAGTCATCCATTGTCTTTGCCTCGTTTTTTCTCATGTCTTTTCAATCTACAAAAATTTTTTGGTAAGGGTTATATAGGAGGTTAATGGAAATGAGAAAGAGCGGAATTATCTCTTGTCTTATCGTCGTGCTTCTCATTGCTCTGTGCTTCTCCCTCATCGGACAGGCCAACGCCTATTACGGGCTGTATGGCGGACTGTACGGCGGACTCTATGGGGGCCTCTACGGTGGACTGTACGGCGGCCTCTACGGTGGACTGTACGGAGGACTCTACGGCGGGCTGTACGGAGGACTCTACGGCGGGCTGTACGGAGGACTCTACGGAGGACTCTATGGAGGACTGTATGGAGGACTCTATGGAGGACTCTACGGCGGGCTGTACGGCGGCTGGTGGTAAGGGCACAATCAGCGCATAATGATCATTCAAAAACGAAGAAAGGCCTGAATCCATTCAGGCCTTTCTTCGTTCATCATTACTCAACGCCGAATCAATCGCCTCATCAACACGTTCTATGTAGGAAAACTTGATTCCCTTCAGGAGTTCCCTCGGGATCTCCTTGACATCCAGGCGATTCTGTGCAGGGAGAAGCACCCTTTTTATCCCTTCCCTTTTTGCGGCAAGCACCTTCTCACGAATTCCACCGACCGGGAGAACCAATCCGGAGAGCGTCACCTCCCCGGTCATGGCAATGTCCTTGTTCACCGGCCGTCCGGTCAGGGCGGATGTAATCGCAGTCGCAATTGCAACCCCCGCCGAAGGACCATCCTTCGGTATGGCGCCTGCGGGGATATGGACGTGAAGATCCATCTTTTCGAAGAATTCCTTTTCAATGTCGTATCTTTCCGAAACCGACCGTACAAACGAAAGGGCCGCCTTGACCGACTCCTGCATGACCTCGCCGAGTTGCCCGGTAATTTCGAGCCCCTTTTTGCCGGGCATCTTGATGATCTCTATGAAAAGTATCTCTCCGCCGCTTTCGGTCCATGCCAGCCCGGTGGCAACGCCGGGGACCGAGGTCCTTCGTGCGGTCTCATGGAATACCTTCTTGGGGCCGAGAAATCGCGACACGTTTTTCGAGGTTACCCGGGCACGCTCCTGTTCATCGGTGGCGACCTTATAGGCCACCTTACGGCAAATCCGGGCAATTTGCCGCTCCAGGTTCCTCACCCCCGCCTCCTGGGTATAGTGCGAGATGATTGTTTCGATACCCTTGTCCTCGAACACGAGTTGACCCGATTTGAGCCCGTGGGCATCAAGCTGCTTGGGGACGAGGTACCGTTTGGCGATGGCCACCTTTTCCTCGTTGATATATCCCGGAAGAAACATCACCTCCATCCGGTCCCTGAGGGCAGGCTGGATCGGCTGGATGAGGTTCCCCGTAGCAATGAATATCACCTGGGAGAGGTCGAAGGGAAGGTCGAGATAGTGATCGATAAAGGACCTGTTCTGCTCGGGATCCAGTACCTCGAGAAGTGCGGACGAGGGATCACCGCGAAAATCAGCCCCCACCTTGTCGATCTCGTCCAGCATGAATATGGGGTTCTTGGTGCCCGCCCGTTTGATGCTCTGGATGATCCTTCCCGGGAGTGCCCCCACATAGGTGCGCCGGTGTCCCCGGATCGCAGCCTCATCATGAACCCCTCCCAAGGACATGCGTATGAATTTCCTCCCCAAGGCACGGGCGATCGACTGACCGAGGGAGGTCTTGCCCACCCCGGGAGGACCTATGAAGCAGAGTATCTGTCCCTTTGCATCCTGCTTTAGTTTGCGAACGGCAAGGTACTCGACGATGCGCTCCTTCACCTCGTCAAGTCCGTAATGGTCTGCATCCAGGATGCTTCGTGCCTTTTTCAGATCCAGGTCATCAACGGTCGCCTCCATCCAGGGGAGGTCCAGTATCCACTCCAGGTAGGTGCGAATGACATAGTATTCCGGCGCAGCGCTCGGCATGCCTTCCATCCGCTTCAGTTCCTTATCCGCGACCTCCCTGGCCTCCTCCGGGAGATTCTTCTTGGCGATGCGGTCCATAAGCTCGATGACTTCAGACTCCTGAGAGCTTGCCTCACCGAGTTCCTTTTTGATGGCCTTCATCTGTTCCCTCAGGAAATACTCCCTCTGTGTCTTTGAAAGCTCTCCGGCGACCTCGGACTCGATCTTTCCCCCGATCTCGAGGATCTTCTCCTCCTTGTTGAGGATGGCCAGCAGGGTCTCCATCTTCTTCTCGAAGTCATCGATGGTCAAGATCCGCTGCTTCTGCTCCGGCTTCATATTCGTTACCGAGGTGATCATATAGACGAGTGAAAAGGGATCGGAGATGTTCTCAACGGCAACGGCGATTTCATCGGGAAGGTAGGATGCAAGGCCAACCACCCCTTTGAACTTTTCGATGATCGCCCTTCTGAGGGCTTCCACACGGTCCGTCGCTGAAAAGGTCTCATCGAGGATCTCCACCCGCGCCATAAAGTAGCCGTCACTTTTATAGATCGCCTGCGCCTTAATCCGTTTCAATCCCTGGACCATCACCCGAAGCGTCTGATCCGGCATTCTCAACATCTTCAATATGCCCACGGCGGTGCCGATGGGATGGACGTCCTCCAGATCAAGCTCTTCCTTTTCTTCATGGCCCGATTTCAGGAGAAAGGCCGCCAGGATATTCGCCCCATCCATGGCCTTTTGAACGCCGAGAATCGACCGCTTCTTGCCGATCACCAGAGGGGCCACCATGGAAGGGAAAATCACCGTATTAATGAGGGGCTGAAGGGGCAGGTCCGCTGGTATATGCTCAAATCGCCCCCCTTGCCCTGTCTCGATATCCAGCAACTCCTCGGTTTCGTCTCCCTTGATTGCTATACTCGATTTTCCTTTACCATCATCCTTTTGCAATGGTTATGTCCTCCCCATAATTTTTCTCTTTGGGACATGGATAGTCAGGATCCCTTTATCACACCGGGCATCAATCTCTGTCTCCACAACAGGGGTATCAAACCGAATATATCGATAAAAATTCCCGTATTCCATCTCCAACTGACAACAGATATAGCTCCGCGTCTGGGGGCATCTCTTCCGGGTCCCGCTGATGCTTAAAACCCCCTCCTCGAACACCACCCTTAGTTGCTCCTTGTCTATGCCTGCCACTTCCATCTCTATCACAAACTCATCCTCGGATTCAAACACATTGACAGGGGGTTGCCAATCCTGATTCCCCTGGAGATGGAAAAGTGTGTACAAAATGTCAGTCACATTACTTCTCCTCTCTTGCATTAGAATTCCCTCTTGTCAAGGTGACAATGAAGGGAATCCCCAACCACCCGACAATAAGCCCAATGATCAGAGGAACCAGAATGACGAGGGCCTTTGATGTGTGAATACTCCAGAAAAACAGCTTGATGCCCACCTCCTGCGTATTCTGGAGGGTGAATATGACCAGGAGTAAAAGGAGCCCTATGATGAGCAGAAGCTTGACAACGATCCTCGTATTTCTCTCCATGTGATTCCTCCTCACACCTCGTTGCATTAAGAGGCCTGTGCAGTGAAAAAAACGTTACCATAATAAAAATGGTTTATACAAATTATTATATGAAATTTTTCAACTAATTATCTTCTTTTTATCAACCTTCGTCCTGCGTTGTGATTGAAAAAACAGGGTGTTATTATGATTTGATCAAAAAACATCCGTTTAATATCTGAGCGTAGCCGTAATCCTCTTCGGGAAAAGGAGGAGGTCCAGGCCGGTACAGGCATCCGGCACGCAGATATCCGCAGCCTTCAAGGCAGCCGCGCAGGTGCCCTCCTTTCCCATCACCGCAATGCCCACGCAGGCCCTTTCAAGCATCTGGACATCATTTGCGCCATTACCCATTGCGACAGTGTGCTCGCACCCCATCCGTTCCAACAGGATCCTCTTACGATCGGCCTCCTCGCCCGCGGGTATCTTCCGGATGTTCACCGGCAATCCCTTACATCTCGTTTCCACGAGCCCGAAGGTATCAGCGGTAATAATGTATATGTTGACCAGGTGCGACAATTCCACAAGACGTTCATCGACTCCATCCAGGAGATCTCCGTCCAGGGCGATCGTTCCATTAAAATCCAGAATCAGGTTGTCGATCTCTACGGTCTTGAATCCGGGAATCCCTATGCGAATCATACCCTCTCCTTTTGTGCGGCAAGCGAATGTGCATGGACAAGGCAGCCGTAGCACCCTGCAACGGGCTGCGGCAGGATCGGTGGAGTCTCTAACGCTTTCATGGTAATATGTTACTATTATACTGTACAAGTTCAATCATTGAAAGATAAGCAATCACATCACATTTTCATGACCCATAACTGCTCCATACAATGTGGATGGGAAAGGGGGATGCCCCAACCAAACTTTGTCAGGCGGAGCGAAGCGGAGCTACCATGCTGCCCTTTCCGTTATGATAGAGGGTCTGCAACTAAACTATCCCAACCAAACCTTGTATGATGACTGACCAGGACAACAGCAGAACGACATGGACGGTGACCTCCGATCAGGCAGGGACGCGGCTGGACGTATACCTTACCCGCCTCCCCTTCAATATGTCTCGAAGTCACTGGAAGCGCTTGATCGAAAAGGGATTCATAACAATTGAGGGGCATGCGACCCATCCAAGCTATGCGGTGAGGACCGGGGATATCCTGGAGATCACCATTCCCCCTCCTGAACCGTCCACCATGGAACCGGAGGCAATGCACCTCGACATCATTTATGAGGATGACGCCCTTCTGGTGCTGAATAAACCGGTGGGCATGGTGGTCCATCCGGGGGCCGGACATTCACGACACACCCTGGCCAACGCAGTCCTGCATCACTGTCCCGATTTGACAGGGATCGGCGGCACAAGGAGGCCGGGGATCGTCCATAGGCTTGACAAGGACACCTCGGGACTCCTTGTTGTGGCCAAGACCGAATTCGCTCACCATTCCCTGTGCGCCCAGATAAAGGAAAGACAGGTTAAACGCTTGTACCTGGCGCTTGTGCATGGTATCTTCGATCAGAACGAAGGGAGGATACGCACCCTCATCGGCCGGCATCCCGTGCATCGGCAGAGGATGTCCATTCATGTTCGCGTGGGCAGGGAGGCAATCACCGATTGGCGGGTAAAGGAACGGTTCGCACAGTTCACCCTCGTCGAGGTCCGCCTGCACACCGGGCGCACCCACCAGATCAGGGTGCACATGTCCCACCTCAACCATCCGGTGGTCGGCGACAGGGTATATGGACGAGGGAGGCTTCCCGCGGAATGTCCCCAAGGGCTCAGGGAAGCGATCACCGCCCTGCCCGGCCAGGCCCTTCACGCGTTCTCTTTATGCTTTCGTCATCCCCTGACCGGTGAGACGATGGAATTCTCAGTCCCCCTTCCCCCTTCCATGCAGGGCATTCTGGATATCCTGCGCAGCACCGGATAGCGATTAATCCTTCCTTCCAAGCAGGCGAGCCGCAGCAATTCTCATTTTGATGGTGCATCGTCGTGGGCGGACATGTTTACGGAGCGATAGAGGGAGGTCCACAATGAGAACGGCGGAGGTGAGCCAACCCCGCTTTACTCACCCCCGGTCCTGTGCTAAAGTAGGTGCCGTGTATACAGCAGGAATCATAACCATCAGCGACAAGGGGGCAGCGGGCCGGAGGGAGGATCGAAGCGGCCCAGCGCTCAAGGAGGCCCTGGAGGCGGCCGGCATCTCTGTGGCGTTCATGAGGATCGTTCCGGACGATGTTGACCGCATCAGGGAGGCCCTCCTCGAATTGTGCGATATGCACAAGCTCGACCTCGTCCTCACCACAGGAGGCACCGGGCTTTCTCCGAGGGACGTCACCCCGGAGGCAACGTGCACGGTGATCGAAAGGCAGGCCCCGGGGTTTTCAGAGGCGATCAGGTCGGAGGGGCTCAAGGTGACACCCCATGCAATGATCTCCAGGGGGATGAGCGGTGTTCGCGCAGGCACGCTGATTATCAACCTGCCGGGGAGTCCCAAAGGGGCACGGGAGGGCCTCGGGGCCGTACTCCCTGCCATTCCTCATGCCCTCTCCAAGCTCAAAGGCGACCCTGCCGAGTGTTGCCGGGAATAACCATCCCCATGCCATTCAAGGATATTATAGGCCATGAACGGGTCATCAACCTGCTCAGGCAATTGATGAGGCAGGAGCGAATCCCTCATGCCGTCCTGTTTGCAGGACCCGAGGGGATCGGGAAACGGCTGACTGCCTGCGGACTTGCAAAGGCCCTCCTCTGCCGACAATTGACCGATGACTACTGTGATCAATGTCCTTCATGCCGCAGCATAATCCAGGGGAACCATCCGGATGTGGCGGTCATCAAACCGGAGAACAATTCCATCAAGATCGAACAGCTGCGGGAATGGCAAAGGGAATTGGAATCAAAGAGCTATGCGGGGTCCTGGAGGATTACGATCATCGACCAGGCCGAGAAAATCACCCTCGGTGCGGCCAATTCAATTCTCAAGATCCTGGAGGAGCCGCCGGAGAATACCCTTATCTGCCTGATAGCGGTGGAGCCGAGAAATATCCTGCCCACCATCCTCTCCCGCTGCCAGACCGTGAGGTTCCAGCCCCTTTCACGGACCGATTTCATCCGGATCGTGCAGGAAAAAGGTGGATTGAACGAGGCCCAGGCGGGTCTCATGTATAACCTTTCCAAAGGTCAACTCTCACGAGCCCTCAATGTGGACGTTGCCGCCTTCTCCACCCTGCGGGGACAGTGGAGAGATCGTATGATTCCTCCCATGCACGAGGAAGCATGGCACCAACTTGATCAGGCATCGCTTGCGGAGGGCCTGGAAATTATCGTCCACTGGTGGAGGGATCTCCTGCTCATCCGGATGGGAATCGAAGGGCCATGGATCACCAATCAGGACAGCCTGCAGGAGTTGCAACGGGAGGCGGCGCATCTTTCACCAGGCATCATTCGTTCCAGGATCGATCTCATTCTCCGGACCATGGAGGCGATCGACAGGAATGCCAATATACGCATGCTGATTGATTCCTTTCTGATGGAATGGAACAATGGGCCTGTCCTCCAGCATCCGTAATCCTCCCTGAAGAAATGATGCCGGAGATGTGTATTGATTCACGAGTGCTACAATGAGATAATACGAGAGGTCTGCCGATTAAAATGGTAGGGCGGTTTCCTTCACTGAACTACATGCTCGATTACAGCCAAGGCGAATAAACCCTCGCAATAGGCGACGGATGAAGAATAGTTCTCAGATGATTGACATTGTTGGTATCAAGTTTGAAAAAACCGGCAAGATCCACGACTACAATCCAAATGGTCTGGAGTTGAAGCTCTACGACTGGTGCATTGTCGAGATCGACAAGGGACTTGAATTCGGGTGCGTTGCCCGAACCCTCCAGCATATGCCCAAAAAACCAACCAAGAAACCACTCAAGAAGGTCATTCGCGTGGCGACGAACCAGGACCTCGAACAAATCATGCGCAACAGGGAGATCGGACAGCGGGCCAAGTCGATCTGCAACCGGAAGATCCAGGAGCGTAACCTCCCCATGAAGCTCATCAGGGTCAATTACACCTTCGACGGAAATAAGGCCATATTCTATTTCACCGCCGAGGGGAGGATCGACTTCCGCGACCTGGTCAAGGATCTGGCGAACGAATTCAAAACACGCATTGAGATGCGGCAGATAGGGGTCAGGGATGAGGCCAAGATTATCGGGGGGCTGGGATGCTGCGGACGTGAGCTATGCTGTACCCAGTTCCTGAGGGATTTTGATCCGGTGTCCATCAAGATGGCCAAGGACCAGAACCTGACCCTCAACCCGAACAAGATATCGGGTATCTGCGGGCGCCTTATGTGTTGCCTGAGTTTTGAACATACCACCTACCTGGAGATGAAGACAAAATTGCCCAGAACCGGGGAGCGTGCAGAGTTCAACGGTGAGGAGGGAAAGGTCTCCGGCCTGGATGTACTCAATGAGACAATCTATGTGGAGCTTCCGGAGGCACGGATCGTCAAGATCAAATCCCCTGTGTTCAAGAATGGCAGGTGGATGGCCCCTGATCGCGGGGGCAAGGAGCGGTAGCCAGCCTATCGAACAGGACATTGCTCAGACAGGCAAAATCCTCCAGCCGCAGCACCTCGGCCCTCACCCTTCGTTCACATCCTATCCCCTGAACGATCTCCTCTATATCAAGGGAATCGAATTGCGGATCAAGCCTCAAGGCATTGACGAGCGTCTTACGCCGATGCCTGAATCCCGACTGGATAATGCGAAAAAGGAGCTGTTCGTCTTTCACCTCAACGGGCGGACTCGACCGTGGTCTGAGACGAATGACGCTCGATTCGACGCGAGGTCTCGGTTTGAAAACACTCGGGGGGATATCGAACAGATAGTCAGCCTCGGCGCGGTATTCCACGATCAGGCTCAAATACCCGTAAGCCTTCCCCGGTGGTCCGGCGACAATCCGTTCCGCCACCTCCTTCTGGACCATGAAAACCATTCTGTCCACACGTGTTCCCAGGGAAAGGAGACGCTGAATGAGGGCGGTGGCCAGATAGTAGGGGAGATTTCCGAGGACCACCGGTGGTCGGGACAGGTCCGAGCAGAGCCCGGTGAAATCCACCCTCATCACATCCGCATGCAGGATGGTAACCCGTTCGCTGATGCCCGCAATGCGATCGTGCAAGGATCGAACCAGTCCCTCATCCAGCTCAATCGCAATAACCCTGGATACGAGGGTGCTCAAGGGAATGGTCAGGGCCCCGAATCCTGCGCCTATCTCGATGACCTCCTCTTCCGGGCTCAGCCCTGCGCATTCCAGGATTCTTCGGGAGCAGGAGGCATCCACCAGGAAGTGCTGACCCCTCGGCTGACGGGTGGTGAATCTCCTGCCGGCAGCACTACGCCCCATGTTCCGCATTCCACCTTCGATGAACGAGGTCCCTGGCCATTCCGATGGCCTCACGAAGGCTGGAGGGATCCGCCTTTCCCTTCCATGCGATGTCATACCCCGTGCCATGATCAACGGAGGTCCTGATGATGGGCAATCCCAGGGTGCAGTTCACCCCCTTGCCGAATGAAATCATCTTCAGCGGGATGAGGCCCTGATCATGGTACATGACCACCACCGCGTCAAATCTGCCGTCCTTGGCAAAGTGAAAAAGGGTATCGGAGGGATGGGGACCGCTCACGGTCATTCCCTTGCTGCGCGCCATGTCAATGGCAGGACGTATGTGCGTCTCTTCCTCGCTCCCGAAGAGCCCCCCCTCACCCCCGTGGGGATTCAGGGCGGCCACCGCCAGTTTCGGCGGATATCCCAGGTATCGTATCCACCACTCATGGCTGATCTCGAGGATGTCATAAATCCGCTCCCTGGTGATGAGCCGGGGCACCTCTGCCAGGGCGCAGTGGGTGGTCACCAAGATGACCCTCAACGATCCCCCCGCCAGCATCATGGCAAAGCGCTTTGTATTGGTCAGCTCCGCGAGATACTCCGTGTGACCGGGATAGGGATATCCACCCATATGGATGGCCTCCTTTGATATAGGCGCGGTAATGACCGCCGCCACCCTGCCTTCCATCGCCAATTCCACCGCGGTGCGGATAAAGAGAATGGACGCCTTCCCCCCTTCCGCAGTAGGGCCCCGTTCGCCGAGATCTCCGGTAGGCAGATCCGATGCACAGTGGAGCACCGGTATCTCCGGCCGGGAGGGATCAACCTCATCCACCGACGCAACCGAATAAAAGGCCTTTCCGGGTGCAAAGCGTTCCTGCGCCCGCTGAAGGATCGGGTAATCGCCCACCACCATGAGGTCGCCGGTTTCCTCCTCCTCATGGATGGCCTTGACGACTACCTCCGGGCCTATGCCCAAGGGATCTCCCATGGTAATGGCCATGGTATTTCTCATTGCGGTTATCCTTTGCCGACCATGACGCAACGAAAAAATATAA
>JBLIRP010000004.1:0-84977 GCA_049472355.1 bacterium
GGGTCTTCTCGCCCACCGGCACCCGGATGGGCTCGCCAGTATCCTCCACATCGATTCCCCGCGCAATCCCGTCCGTCGAGGAAAGGGCCACCGCCCTCACCTGCCCTGCCCCGATGTGCTGCTGCACCTCCGCAAGGATGGTGGATTTCCTTCCCTCAACCGTCAGGTCGATCTTGAGGGCGTTGAAGATGGCCGGCAGACTGCCGGGCGGGAATTCCGCATCCAGGGTGGAGCCGATAATCTGCACTACCTTTCCTTTTGCCATTGGTCAATCTCCTCGTGTCATTCCCTCTGAAGCGCCAAAACGGTGCCCATTATTTCGTTGAGTTCCCTGGTTATCTTGGATTTTCTGAGGGCATGGTAGTCATTGCGCATCTCGGTGATCATGTCCCTTGCCGAGGTCGAGGCCTGCTGCATGGCCAGCCTGCGGCTGATATGCTCGGAAACGATGCTCTCCAGGAGGGCCTGGAAGAGCCTGTTTTTCACAAGCTCCGGCAGGAGGCCGTCGATCATGTCGTGCACGTTCGGCTCGCATACGAACTGGACACGCCCATGATTGGTTGAGGAATGCAGATCCTGGAAGAATTCGTCGCAGGGAAGGAGCGCCTCCACCACCGGGTGCCTGATGGCGGTGGATTCCATGTGGGTATAGATGATGAGCACCTCATCCATCTCCCCGTGTTCCAGGGAGGTGATCAGGCTCTCCGCAAGGGGCAGGATGTCCTCGTAGGTAAACTTGTCCGAAAACTGCTCGCTGGAGAACTTGATCTGGATCCCCTGATTCCGGAAATGCTGGATCGCCTTCTTACCCACCGCAAAGACCTGGGGGACCAGATTTCTCCGGGAGAAGTGCTCATAGGCCCTGTCCGCCTCCTGAAGCACGTGGTGGTTGTATCCGCCGCACATGCCCTGATTGCTCGTGACCACGATCAAGGCAACGGAGGTGATGTTCTCCCTGCCGTGGAGGAGACACAGGTCCCTGAGGCTGTTTTCCTCCTTGATGGCGGTGTAGAAAAGATCAGCGGCCATCGCCTTGAGCGCCTTGGAATACTCCCTCGTCTTCTCCAGCCTCCGATTGGTCCGAATGACTCTGACCGCGGATATCTTCTCCATGGTCTGGGTGATCTTCTGGATGTTGGCCGCCGCCTCGATCCTCTTGCGTATGTCCCTGAGATTGGCCATAGTTGCGTCCTTACCCGATCATCGTCGGGCGCGGCCCTCCTTGACGAACGGCCCGGGGATATCGTCGTCATCAGGCTCTTCACCCGGCAGTTCAATGAGCTTGTGGTCCCTCAGGAATTTCTGGCTGTATTCCTCCCCGATCTCGTTCAGGTGTTTCTTATTGGTAAGCTTGCCTGTCTCCCTGATACCCTTCAACACCTCGGGATACACCCCGTGCACGTAATCGAGGAACTCCCGCTCGAACTCCTTGATCTTGTCAAGCGGGATCTCGTCACAATACCCGTGGGTAGCCACATAGATGATGAGGACCTGGTCCTCCACCGCCATGGTCCTGAACTGGAGCTGTTTCAGGACCTCCACCAGGCACATCCCCCGCTTCAATTGTCGCTGCGTTGCAGGGTCGAGGTTGGTGCCGAGTTGGGAGAATGCCTGGAGCTCACGGAACTGGGCCATCTCCAGTCTCAAGGTGCCCGCCACCTCCTTCATGGCCGGGATCTGGGCGTTCCCTCCCACACGGGAGACGGATATGCCCGCATCCACCGCTGGACGTATGCCTGCTGCGAAGAGGTTGGGCAGAAGGTAGATCTGGCCGTCGGTGATGGAGATGATATTGGTGGGGATATAGGCGGAGACCTCACCCTCCTGTGTCTCGATGATGGGGAGGGCGGTCATGGAACCACCGCCGCACTCGTCGGAGAGCTTTGCCGCCCGTTCCAAAAGGCGCGAGTGCAGGTAGAACACATCGCCGGGGTATGCCTCCCTGCCGGGAGGACGATTCAAAAGCAGGGAGAGCTGCCGGTAGGCATCGGCGTGTTTCGACAGGTCGTCGTACACCACCAGGGTATCCTGCCCCTTTTCATACATGAAGTATTCGGCAATGGCGCACCCCGCATAGGGGGCGATGTACTGGAGGGGAAAGTTGCTGCTGGCGCCCGCCGAGACCACCACCGTGTAGTCCATTGAACCGCACTGCTTCATTTTTTCCACAACCGCGGCGATGGTGGAGGTCTTCTGGCCGATTGCCACATATACGCAAATCACCCCGGTGTCCTTCTGGTTCAGGATCGTATCGATGGCGATGGCGGTCTTGCCGGTCTTGCGGTCCCCTATGATAAGCTCGCGCTGTCCCCTGCCGATGGGGACCATGGCGTCGATCGCCTTGAGCCCGCTCTGCAGCGGGACCTTGATCGGTTTGCGGGAGGCGATGCCCGGTGCGTTTGACTCCACCAGGCGATACTTCTTGCACCGCACCGGTCCCATGTCGTCCATGGGCACGCCGAGGGGGTCGATAACCCTGCCGAGAACGGCCTCTCCCACCGGAACGGAGAGGAGCTTTCCCAGCCTCTTCACCTGAAAACCCTCCTTTATCTTCAGATAATCGCCGAGGATCACCACGCCCACCGTTTCGTGCTCCAGGTTGAACACGATCCCCTGGATCCCGTTCTCGAATTCCACCATCTCCGACGACATGGCATTGTGCAGACCGCTCACCCGGGCGATCCCGTCCCCCAACTCGAGGACGGTGCCGATCTCGTCCACCTCGAGCTGGGATTCGTAGGTTTCCAACTCCTTTTGTATAATTTGTGACAGCTCAGCCAGATTCACCTTCATCGCTTTCCGTCCCCCTCACACGGCTTCAATAGAATGTGTGATTTCAGTTTCTCAAGCTCCCTTTTCAACGACATGTCGATCTTGATCGAATCCGCATAACATACAAATCCCCCCAGTATGTCCGGATCAACCTCGTTACGGAGAATGACCTCCCTTTTCAAGGATTGCTCGAGCCCTTGTTGAAGTCTCTTCTTCTGGATATCGTTCAAGGGAAAGGGCGATATGACCCGGACCCTGCGCCGCTCCTGAACGTCGTCCGCCATGTTGCTGAGCGCTGCATAGATCGCCGGAAGAAGATCGACATGATTGTTGTCCATAACCTTTTCGATAAAATAGAGGACGCTCGCATGGACAAATGTGCCGAAGAAATGGCGAAGCCGTGCCTTCCTCATTGTGCGATTGATGGCGTGACATTCCAGAAACTGCTTCAATGCAGGCACCTCGCGCCATACCCTGATGAAATCCCCGAACCCCGTGCAGACCTGTTCCAGAAGGCCCGTATCCCGCGCAAATACGAAAAGTGCGCGTGCATACGCCATGGAGGCCTTATACCGCTTATGGCCCAGGCTTAAAAGAACATCCTGCTCCGAATCCGGGCCGGCTGTTTCAGGTGTGCACGACTTAACCCCTTTTGACATGTTTCAGGTACTCCTCGAGGTATTTATCCATGAGACGTTCACCCTCGCCGGGATCGATCTGCTTGAGGAGAAACTTCCTGCTCATCTCGAAGGTGATGTTCACCAATTCCCCCTTGAATTCCTCCAATGCCTTGTCCCGGAGCTGCTCTATATCCCTCTGTGCCTTCTGGAGGAGTTTCTCCGCCTCCTTCTTTGCCTCGGTCAGGATATTGTTCTTGATCTCGACCGTGGACGCCTTGGTCCTGCTCACGATGGAAAGGGACTCCTCCTTCGCCTTGAGGAGCATCTTCTTTCGCTGCTCCAGGAGACCGTCCGCGACCTCCTTCTCCTGCCTGATATGCTCCAGGTCATTGGCGATCCTCGCGGAGCGGGCATCCAGGGCATGCAGGATGGCCCTCCACACGTACTTCCACAGGACAAATACCATGAGACCGAAGGTGATGAGCGTCCAGATCACCATCCCGGGCTGGATCTCTAAGAGCCCCTCTCTGATGATATCGAGCATCGGACCGTCCCCCTCCTGTGACTACTTCGTGGCCACGATGATACAGATCACCAGGGCGAAGAGGGCGATCCCTTCGACAAGGGCTGCGCCGATGAGCATGGTGGCCCTGAGGGGATTCAGGGTATCCGGCTGCCTGGCTATCCCCTGAAGGGAGGCCCCGCCGATCAGACCAATCCCGATGCCTGCGCCCACAGCCGTCAATCCTGCGCCGAGTGCGGCTCCTAATGCTGCGATGTTTGGTACCATTTCCATACCCTCCTTTGCGTGCTGCACGTTACCTATCAAACGGCGCCTGTCAATGCGCCTCTCCCGCCATGCCCACAAAGATGGCGGAGAGAAAGGTGAATATATATGCCTGCAGCAGGCATATGAAGATCTCCAGGAGACTCACCGCCACTGCGGTGGGGACCGTGAAGATCCCGATGAACACGTTTTTGAACATGATGACCAGGTAGAGGATCACAAAGATGACGATATGCCCTGCCAGCATGTTGGCAAACAGCCGTATCATGAGGGCGAAGGGCTTGCTGAACATGCTGATGAATTCGTTCAGCCCTATGATCGGGGCCAGGAACCACGGCACCCCCTCGGGCACCAGGTGCTTCCAGTATGTCAGCGGCCCGTTCAGGACCATGCCGTACACCTGCGTAAAGACAAAGGTGACCAGGGCCAATCCCATGGTAACCGCCAGGTTCGAGGTCACGGTCACCGAATGGGGGAGCAAACCCATCAGGTTGCACGCCAGGATGAACAGGAACTGGGTGCAGAAAAAGTGCAGGTATGCCCGCTCCCTGTCAGGTCCTATGAAGGGACGGACAATGTCATCCCTGACGAACTCGATGAACAGCTCGAGCATGACCATGGAGCGGTCCGGGGCGCCGGTCCCCCGCTTCCTGTACCTTCGAGCGATCATGTACAGGGCGGAAAAGAGCAATGCGGAGGTGATCCACATGAAGATCACGTACTTCGTGATGCTCATATCCAGGCCGAAGAACCTCATCCGCACCACAACGCTGTCCGAAAGGTGATGAGTAAGAAGCTCGAATATGTTGTCCGAAGGATGTGTCATACCCTTCCCGTACCCCCATACTTCATGACAAGGTGCCACTATCGTCGATTGAAGTCGCATGGTGATGGATGGTGATAGACATCGGCACCGACACCTCTGTGTCTAATTCCTTTATCGGCCGCGTATGGCAAAAACTTTGCGCAAATCGCGCATGTAACAACGTAAGTGCTCTTAAAAATGCCCGTCAATTTGGTATAAGAAACCTCCTCGGGAGGGTTGCCCGGTTCCAGAGAGTGGTCGTTGTATGGGATAAGGCCCGAAAAACCCGCATCACTCCTTGCCTCAGGGGTAGTAAAGGTCATCGGGTCGCGGGAGCGCGATTGTTGTTGCACCACGCCCCGCGCTTTAGTAAGCTATGAGAAACCACGATTCACTGGATGAACACCAAAGGACTCCGGAGGAGCGAGCAGTTTGGAAACCCATAATCCTCACAGAGCGATTACCGGCAACCCTCCCGACCCTATCACCCTGTCCGGGAAGGAATCCTATCACCTGCAGTTTCGTTTCGAATACGGCTTTCTGGACGATGGGACCCTCTGGATAAGGACCCCCGCAAAGGGCCTCTATCATGTGGATTGGCTCACGCTTCGCCTGCTCCTGGAACTGAACGCGGGTGTACCGCTGGACACGCTCTGCAAAAAGTACAAGGTTGATCCACAGGAACTCGGAAAGCTCCTGATCAACCTGCAGCAGGAGGGGGCCGTCGTTTCTCCCAGGGAGGGCAAGATCACCCAGGCACACCAGACGGATGACATCCCTATCGCCCCCTTCGTGTTTCTCTTCATCCTGCTCGCCGCGATTCAGATCGAGTACTTCCAGGGTATGGCCCACACCTTTCGCCTCAGGCATTGGTACGAGGCCCTGCTCCTGGGCCTGGTCTCCATGCTTCCCATCGTGCTGCACGAACTGGGACACTATCTCACCTCGCGCCCCTACTTCCCTTCGCGCCTCGGTTTCACCTTCCTGTGGGTCTTCCCCGCTGTTTACATCGACACCCATCCATCCTGGTGCCTGCCGCGCAACATTCGACTGCTCATCAACTCAGCGGGGCTCCTCGCGGACCTCGTGTTCAACACCCTCCTGATCTTCCTGGTGTTCTATAACCCTTCTTTGGAATACTATGTAACCCCGCTGCTCATACTGCAGTACACCCGCTGGAGCATCATTCTCAACCCCCTGGTAAACGGCGACGGATACTGGCTCCTCTCCGACTTCACCCGCACCGTCAACATGCGCCAGAAGGCATGGAAGTACCTTCGCACCCGGCGTTTCCACTGGCTTTCACTCTACGGGTTCCTCGCACTCCTCTTCTCGATCTTCTCGGTGCTGGGACTCATCTGGTTTGCCGTGAACCTGTTTCGCATAGGTATATCACTATGAGGGTCTAACCCTTCGAGGGAGATGACAATGAACTATGCCTTTCTGAAGATACTGTTGATCATACTGGGCGGCATTGCCCTGGTAGGCTCTTCGATGAAGATCATGAAGGAATATGAACGGGCCGTGGTCTTCCGCCTGGGAAAACTCCTTGGCACCAAGGGTCCCGGCCTGATATTCCTTATACCCCTCTTTGACCGGATCAAGACGGTGGACCTTCGGCTGGTGTCCATCGACGTGCCGCGGCAGGACATCATGACCAGAGACAATGTGCCGGTCACCGTGGACGCGGTGGTCTATTTTCAGATCACCGACCCCTCGTGCGCGGTCATCACCATCCAGGACATCTATCAGTCCACCTTCCTCATCGCCCAGGCGACGCTGCGCAACGTGCTCGGGCAGGTGGAACTGGATGATCTGCTCAGCCAGCAGACCAAGATAAACGAACAACTGGAGAAGATCATCTCCGTACATACCAAACAGTGGGGGATCCGGATTTCCATCGTGGAGATCAAGGAGGTCACCCTGCCGGAGCAGATGAAACGGGCCATGGCCAAACAGGCGGAGACGGAGCGGGAGCGGAGGGCCAGGCTCATCGATGCCCAGGCCGAGTATCAGGCCTCCCGGACCCTGGCGGATGCGGGAAGGATCCTGGCCCAGAATCCCCAGGGATTGCAGCTCCGCTATCTGCAAACCCTTAGGGATATCTCCTCGAACAAGGGCTCCACCATACTCTTTCCCATGCCGCTAAACCTCCTGAGCCCCTTCCTGGACAGGGTGGGCGAGGTGTTCAAGACCGCACGGGGTACACAGCCATCTGAGGCGGAATCCATCCCTGCCGGAAGGAGCGCATCCACACCTGCAGTCGAGCCCCTCACGGAAAAGCATAAGTCCGCAACCCCGGTTGCCGAACCATTTCCGGTGAATGAAAGGCCAGCAGCCACGCCCGCCGAGCCCCTCTTCGCGCAGACAAAAACCGCACCCCAGGCAGCCGTTCCGCAGGGCGACCTCACAGAGCAATCGCTCATCGAACGATATACCAAACGCACCGCGGAAGGGGGGGTGGTGCCGCGGTTCGTGCAGTGGGTGCTCACCGATCGATGCCAGTTTCAATGCCCCCACTGTGATACCGCCGCCGGGGGGCCACAGGAAGGCGAGCTTACCACTGAGCAGGCACACAAGGTGGTGGACGACCTTGCCGCGATGGGATGCGAGTTCCTCTCCCTCACCGGCGGAGAGCCGATGCTGCGCGAGGATTTCTTTGCCGTCGCCTGCTATGCCAAGGAGAAGGGATTGCCCCTCGGCCTGACCACCAACGCGCAGGCCGTCGAGGAGCACCTTGCAGCGCTTGCCGATCTCAAACTCGATTCGGTGGTGGTGACCCTGGACGGCTACGGCGACGTCCAGAACAGGATACGCAATGCGCATGATTCCTACGAGCGGGGGATCAGGGGGATCGAGTTCTTCCACGATATCGGCGTTCCCAGGATCTGCGTGTCCACGATCCTTGTCGAGGAGAGCCTCGCCGGGCTCCCCCGTTTGACGGAGGATGTGTTCCGGTCAGGCGCCAATCTGATGCAGGTACAGCCGCAGGTATACCTGAATGGCCGACCGGAGCGCAACACGCCCGAGGTGGTGAAGGGGGCCTTCAAATTCATCCTGGGGGCCCGAACACGCGGATTTCCCGTGGAGGCAGGGGAACAATTCGGCTTTCTTGGCCCCCTGGAGCAGATCCTGAGGCCATCCCCGTTTTTCTGCGGGTGCGGGTGGAACACCTTTTGCATTACCAACAATGGAACGATCCAGGGCTGTCAGGCCTTGTCCCGTACGGATATCCGCGAGGGAAACTGCACGCAGGATACATTAAGCATAATATGGCAGGAGGGTTTCACGTCTTTTCGTAAAGAAACACCCGAATCCCTTCCGGAGGGATGTCGGCGATGCCCTCACCTTTCCGTGTGCAGGGGGGGATGCTGGATCCTCCGCGTGTACGGGTTGAATCCCTGCTTCCTGCTGGAGGCGGAACAGGTTCACCGGGAGATTACCGATGCAGCAGCGCTATATCCTCAAACTCCTTAAGGAGCGACCCAGGTACTTCCTGGACCGGATCAGGTTCTATCCCAAGAACGTGGTGTGGGAGCTCACCCTGCGGTGCAACATGAACTGCGCCCACTGCGGGTCCACCGCCGGGCATGCCAGGCAGGAGGAGCTGAATCACGATGAGGCCCTGGATCTCTGCCGCCAGCTCGGGGAGATGGGGTGCGAGATCCTCACCCTGCTCGGGGGCGAGCCCTTCATGCGGGAGGACTGGGACGACCTCGCCCGGTGTCTCGGGTCGCACGGGGTGCGGGTGAATGCCATCACCAACGGCTATGCCATGGACCAGGCGCTGGCCGACCGGATCAAAAAGGCACGCCTCACCAACGTGGCCGTCAGTATCGACGGTCTCAAAAAAACACACGAGAAGATACGAAGAAAGCCCGACTGCTACCAGCGGGCCCTGAACGCCCTCGACATCCTTCAAAAAAACGGGATATCCACCGCGGTGGTCACCACCATCTGCCGTGACAACCTCCCGGAGCTGGACGGCCTCTACGAGGTGATACTCCGGCAACGGGTGGAGATCTGGCAGATCCAGATCGGGGTCCCCCGGGGGAGGCTGTGCGAACACAGCGACTACATCATCCAGCCGGAGAACCTCCCGGAGCTCGAGCGGTTCACCCTGAAGATTCGGGAGGAACGACGACTGCGCCTGGATATCGCAGACAATATCGGCTATTTCGGCAGAAGCGAGGAGGTCCTGAGGGCGGGCCCCACGGCGAGGCTGCCCTTCTGGACCGGCTGCTATGCGGGGATCCAGGCCATGGGCGTCGATGCAAACGGGGACATCAAGGGATGTCTCTCCATGCCGTCGTTGCCCGAATTCATCGAAGGAAACGTGCGCAAAGAGCCCCTCAAGACGATCTGGGAAAGGCCGGGGGCCTTTTCCTACAATCGCGATTTCCGTGCGGATATGCTCGAGGGGGATTGCGCGGATTGCGAATATGGTCATATCTGCCGTGCAGGATGTAAATCCACGGCCTATTGCTTTACCGGTTCCTTTTTCAACAACCCCTATTGCTTTCACCGGATCGAAAGCAAAGGAAGGGAGTGATACGACAATGCCGCATATATTCTTTGAACCCCTGGAAAAAAGACGGAGCACGCAGACACTCTTTCCCACGTTCGGCGGCAATACCGCCATAGCCATCTACTCGGCACCGGTGCCCGAATACGGGGTCGGGATCGGATACACCCCGCCCTCAAACAACTACCTCCTGTACGGGATCAATCCGCCTTCGAGCGGCTATTCACCGTGGTCGGGAGGGGGGCTCTTCGGGTGGTCGAATCCCTTTAACAGCTACAATCCCTGGGGCTCATGGGGTTCATCATGGAGCTCCCCCTGGGGCTGGGGCTCATCCTGGAGTTCCCCCTGGGGTTCCGGAAGCTGGTCCTCCCCCTTCGGGGGCTTCTTCGGCGGTTTCTTCGGGGGACTCTTCGGAGGCTCTTCTCCCTGGTCATGGGGAGGCAGCCCGAGCTTCCCGGACATCCGGCTTCTGTACGGGGTTTTCCCCAATCCCACCCCTCCCACTGAAATCATCGCCTTTTACGGGGTCGGGATACCGAGTGTGAGTTCATTCTCGGGAACCCTCTGGTAGAAGACAGATAGCGTGTTGACCTGAAATCGTACGAGCGCGAGGGCTTGCATTACCCATAGGATGTTCTGCTGTATGCCGAATGCGGCGTGAGGATTGCTCCGGGCTTGCGCCCCCGCAATGACATTTGCCCTGCGCCCGATCAGAACGTCAACAGGCCCGGGGACGATCGTCCCCGGGCCTGTTGCTCTGTCGTCCGGCACTACAGACCCGCTTGTTATGGCTGCATGTTCGTAATCACTACCCCTGCCTCCTTCCGGTTGCAAACGGCATCCACCGGCACGAGATCTCCCAATGGATCGACAAGTACAACCGATGGCTCTTTGCCTTCTACTTCAATTTCGCCGGAGATGATCTCGAAGGCGATCTATCCAACCCCCTGGTATCACATTTGCTACGAAATGCCATAAAGGGGACCTGCCTCTCCGGTCCCTTAATACGAATAATACGTAAGGAACCGCGGACAGCGATTCGTATGCTGGGCATGTAAGGGAGTGACAAGCAAACATGTCCGCCCATAATGATACAACGCCACAATCGCACATCGATGGACCACATAGGTGAAGTTTGCACTGAACCAAGTCCTCGAGTACAATGAACATGAGGGAATTTTATCCATATCTTTTACGATATAAGGGCAACATTTTATGAAGGTTGGATGGTTTTTCGTTTTCTTGAAGTATTACTTCAACACCCGGTTATTGGGCAGAAGGACCCCGCTTCTTGCCGGGTTCAAGATCACCCACAAGTGCAACCTCACCTGCCGCCACTGTCCCTTCTGGCACGAAAACCTCCCCCAGATGACCTTCCAGGAGGTTAAGGGGGTTTTAAAACGCCTGCATGCCATGGGGATCAGAATCCTTCTCATCGAGGGCGGGGAACCCTTCCTCTGGCGTGATGGAGCATTCGGGCTCCAGGATGTGGTGAATGAGGCGAAGCGTTATTTCTTGAGCGTGGGGGTGACCACAAACGGAACCATATCCCTGGACCTTGATTCCAACAGCCTCTGGGTGAGCCTGGACGGACTCAGGGACACGCACAACCACATCCGCGGCCAGGACATCTTCGATCGGGTGGTCGCAAACATCGAATCCTGCACCCATCCCAACCTCTATGTCAACACCACCATCAACAGCCTCAACTGGAAGGAGATACCCGATCTGGTCAAGTTTCTGAAGGACAAGGTCAAGGGGGTGACCATTCAGTTCTACTACCCTTATGAAAAAACGGACCGGTTGATGCTCACCAACGGACAGAGGATAACCGTGCTCGATGAGCTCATCCGGCTCAAACGGGAGGGATGGCCGGTGATCAATTCATTCCGGGCACTTGAAAACCTGAAGACCAACAACTGGACCCGCCGATGCAAGGAATGGATGATCACGAGCGTCGAGCCTGACGGCACCATCACCCAGGGTTGCTATGTGAAGAACCGTGATACCGTGCAGTGCGAGGTATGCGGATTTTCCACCAACACCGAGATCACCCTTGCCTACGAGCTTGTGTTCGAGTCCATCAATGTAGGAAGAAGGGTATTCAACTACAGCCGCTGAACCGCCACCCCCTCGAAACCCCATGAAGGTATAACCTTAAATTCTCTGTCAATCAATCGTTTTTCTTACCATACCCGTTCTCAGTGACAGTTCCCATTCAGTGACAGTTCCGATTTTGACGGTCTACAGTGGAGGGAGCTATGTGTACGCAGCGATAGGGGAGGCATTCTATGGACTACCTGTGTCTGCCCCGCTCTCGGGTTGGAGGTAAAAAAGTGGCATTGCCGTGCTCTCACAGGGCGAGGTTCGGTATCTGATCGATCACCAGGAACGCAAAGGAGACCCTGCTCACGGCGTTCTCCAGAAGCATCCTGGAGTAGGCGGGATTGTGGGCACCCCTGCTCCCGTCGGCCTTCACAAAGAGGTAAACATCCCGGGCAAGGGTATAAATCCCGTTGATCCGGCTTATGTCCTGCCCCATTTCCTCGGCCCTTCGAATGCCCTCGGCCAGCGCGGGAAGACGATCCTCCAGCGTCTTCAAGGTGCGGGCGATCACCGCCCTCTCCTGCTCCTCCTGCGACAAGGTTTGGGCATCGTGACACTCCAGGCATGTCTGGACAGGGCGGGGCACGCACCCCTGAGTATGGCAGTCCACGCAGTCCAGACGGACACGCTGATGGGCGGAGGCCTCGCCTGCAGGGATGCCCCCCCCGATATTCCCCAGCAGCATGGCCTCCTGATAGATGTGGCAGTATTCGCACTGACTCCGGGAGGCAATCTCGTCGTTGTGGCAGGGAAAACAGAAATCCTTCATGGTGGGGAGGTTTTTTCCTGCCGGATCGAAACCGTGGGCTATCCGGTCATGGCACACCACACAGGCATACCCTTTTGATATGTGGAGGGCGTGATTGACCCGGATCGAAGAGCCCCGGTCCATCGTCCACGGGTCGGTATGACATCCCCGGCGCACACAGTATACCGGTTTCTCCGCCTTTATATCATCATCGTAGTTGGCAGTCACATGGTTCCACAGGAAAACGAGCCCCCCCAGCTTCGCCTTTATCTTCCCCCCAAAACCCGGGGCGGTGTGACATGCCAGGCAATCCTCCTTGCTCCCGGTGAGTGACCCGTGAAACGATCGCTCCCATGTCTCATGGGCGGGTTTCATTTCATGGCAGAGGATACAGGACTGCGGCCGGTAGGAATACTCGAGAATAAGCGACATGGCAGCAATTGCAACCACAAAGATTCCACCGGCCCAGAAGGCGAAACGGACCGGATCCTGGTGCCACAACCTCCTCAAGAAGAAGGAAAGCCCCCCGGTCGCCCCTGTTTTGTCATGCCCGGACTGGGCGTCGGTTCCCGGTTCAAATCCCATGGTACATCCCTGTTGTCTCGTGTGCTCAAAAGGGCACTCCAAGGCCGGCCCTTTTTATGCGTGCTCATTGACGCTGCTACTATTACTATCGACACTTGCACGGGGGGAACTTGCCCAATGGCATGATCATGGTCAATGGCTCAGGGGCCAGGGCCTCATATGCCCCTGAACGAAGCCAACGCAGGAAAGGGAGCACGCTCTGGCCCAGTCTCATTTCCCTATGTACTGGATATTCAATTCCTTGGGAAGTTCCATCTTCAGCTTTTTCAGGACATGGGCGTTGGCGTAGAGTCTTGTTTCCGCCTCCGTAGGCCGCATCACAGGAAGATCGGCAGGAGACGTCCCACTGAGGACCTTCGCGGCCAGCTTCCCGGCCATTTTACCCACCTCCGCATAGTCAACGCTGATGCAGAGGGTCCCTCCCCGCTCCAGAACGGAGGTACTGGTCATACAGGTGGGGATCTGCCTTCGATTGACCGTGGAAAAGATGCGCTCGATGTATCCCACCACATCACGATCGGTCGGCAGGTATATGCAACTGACCCGGCCGGCGATCCTGTCGACGTAGGCGCCGAGTGACGTAAAGTTCTTCGTGAATTCAAAGGAGATCAGCTCCATACCCTTCTTCTCCAGGATGGCCTCCATCTCCTCCTTCAATTCCATCGATCCCTTGTCCGTGGGGCTGTAAATCAGGCCGATGTTCCCCGCCCCGAACACCTTGTGCATCAGCTCTATCTGAAGGGAGGTGGGAATGGCGATGGACACCCCGGTCAGATTCGGCTGTTTGCTGTCCCAGGATTCGATGATCCTGTAGCCTATGGGATCCAAAACCTTGTTGAAGACGATGGGGGTCTTTGTATACGCCTTGGCGACCCGCGACGTTATGGTCGAACCGTAGGTATAGATCAATTGGTACTGCGTTTGATCCGTCTGATCGATCAGGTCCTTCAGCCGATTTACATCCTTGTAGACGTCGAGAACCGTATAGTTGATATTCTGGTCGACAAATTCCTGGGCCAGCGCCTCCTTGAATCCCTTTTCGGTCCCGGTCTCACCCTGCCACATGAACATCAGGATATTCAGCCTCTTGGCCCGGGCAGGGGCGGGGAAAAGGCATACCAGGAGCGCCATCACCACACCTGTCGCCATGTGTCTGAAATGGTGCAATCTCATTATTCCTCCTTTCACTCAAAAACCACCGGAATCGCCTCCCTCAAGGATGCGACGAGTGGATTTTTTCCGCATTGTGAAGACATGAATCCTTCTTAGTATACATCATATGCAAATCCGGTGCATGGGTCCTGCACTCATTCCCGCATGACATATCCCTAAACATTACCATTGCAGGTGCACAAGATCAAGACCTTTTGTCCTTCCTTTGTCCTTCGCTTTTGTCCTTCCGGGCAATTCAATTTGGACATTTCATCAGTGGCGGGCAGACATGTTTACGGAGCGATATAGCAGGACTTGCCCTCCTTGCGGGGAACATGCTACATTATTTCGTGAGAATGCTGCGGATGCACTGAAACCATTTCGCGAAGAAAGGAACCCTCCATGCTCAAGGTCAAGATCTTCGGCGCGTGCGGATACGGCGGTGTCGGCATGATCGAGCTCCTGGTCAGACACCCGGAGGCAACGATTGCGGCGCTGATCGATGTCGAGAATGCCGGCATGCCCGTCAGCGAGGTGTATCCTCACCTGAGGGGATTCTGTGATCTCCCCGTCATCCCCCCCGAGGATGACGATCCCGGGGATGGAGCGGCCAATGCCCTCTTCTTTGCGACCCCGGACGGCGTGGCCATGGATCAGGCGCCCCGCTACCTGGCCAAAGGCGTCAAGATCGTCGACTATAGCGGCGATTTTCGTTTTTCCACCCCTGAATCGTATGCCGCCTATGCAAAGAGGATCGGCAAGCCAACCGCCCATCGAACGCCCGAACTCCTGAAAGAGGCGGCGTACGGGCTGACGGAGATCAACCGCAGCGCCATAGCTTCGGCGCGCCTCGTAGGGAATCCGGGGTGCTTTGCAGTGGCCACCATCCTGGCCTTCACCCCGCTGGTAAAGGCACGAGCGGTGGATGTCGGGAGGCTCACCTGCGACGCAAAGACCGGGGTCTCGGGTGCAGGCAAGAAACCCTCTGCGGCGTTCCACTATCCGGGCAGGTACGAAAACATGAATGCCTATAAGATCGGCATGCACCAGCATGTGGTGGAGATCGAACGTCAGCTCTCGCTCCAGGCAGGGGGAGCGTGCAAGGTCTTCCTGAATACGCAGGTGGTTCCCCTCACCCGTGGTATCATGGTATGCGCCTATGGAACGATTGAGGAGGGATGGGGATTTTCCCGCCTGTTCGATCTCTACAGCGAATTCTATCGCAACGAGCCGTTCGTGCGCGTACTTCCTCCGGATCAGGCGCCCGCATCAAAGGACGTGAGGGGTTCCAATTTCTGTCTTTTGTCGGTGTACGTGAACGAGGCAACGGGAACCTGCCTGGTTATCGGGCAAATCGACAACCTGGTCAAGGGACAGGCCGGCTCCGCCCTTCAGAATATGAACCTGATGCATGGCTTGGACGAAACCATGGGGCTCCGTTTTCCCCCCATGGTCCCCTGAATACACCCGCGTTCCCTGTGCTCCGGAAATACTGCATGAATCCCGGCGTGCAGGTCACCAGGTGAGGATATCGAGAAAGGAACAGGTTATGACCGAATCGGAAAAGAGGCTTCTTACACTGCTCGCCAACATTTCTTACCACTACAGCCCCACACCCAGCTTCCGCCTGGCCTCGGGCAGGATGAGTCAGTTCTATATCGATTGCAAGACCACCACCCTCACCCCCGAAGGTCTCGTTCTGACCGGTGAGGTGATCTACGAAAGGATCAAGGGGTGCAACCTGCAGGGTGTGGGCGGGCTCGAATTCGGCGCCATCCCCCTTGCCCTCGCCACTTCGATGCACGCCTTCCGCCAGGGGGTATCCCTCCAGCCCTTCGTCGTTCGCAAACAGGCAAAGGAGAGAGGCCTCAAAAAGGCCATAGAGGGACAGATCGATGAAGGTGCACGGGTGGTGGTCCTCGAGGATGTGGTGACCACGGGGGGGTCCTCTCTCACCGCAGTGGAGCGGCTCAGGGAGGCCCGCATCGAGGTGGATCACATCCTGGCGATGGTGGATCGGGACGAAGGGGGCAAGGAGGCCTTTCTTCGAGCCGGCCTGCGGATGGAATCCATCTTCACCCTGGACGACCTCATCCATGTCCTCCAGGAGCAATGAACCCATCGTGTCCCCTGACGATCTCCCCTCCCTTGTTATTGCAGACATGGAGGGAAGGATTTTCGACCATCCCTCTATGGGCATGGCGGGCATGTCCGGACGCACCCCGTGCCTGCCCCAGCCCGGCGAAATGGTGCCCCTCCCCTTCGGAAGCACCCTTTTTTACATGCCCGGCCGAGTGCCCCTGGGATGGGACAGGGAGAAAAACCGTATCGGACCCTGTACCGAGGCAACGACCAAGGGCCGCACAGGAATGTGCTTCGCGGTTGCCGCCTTTCTCCCCCCCGGATACGTCAGGACACTCCTCCCGGCAACCCGCCTCCTCAAAGGTGCGCCAACCCTCCCCCTCTGGGCTTACGCCGCCGTGGGATGGAAGGAGGGCAAATTCTGGGCTACCGGCATCCATGTGGATCCGAATCCGCACTGGGACCCGGTCTTCTTTCAGGATGACGAGGGGCTCACTCGACTGGTTCGCGAGGCACTCTCCCGCATGCCCGGCAACAGGCTGCTCAGCCATCTGGCGCGCTGCGCCATGGAGTATCATTGCTTTGCCGCCAAGAACTGCTTCTATCGCCGATGGGAACTGCCGTTGCCCACCTCCCCCGGATGCAACGCCCGATGCCTGGGATGCATCTCCCTCCAGCCCGCCGGATGCTGCCCCGCCCCCCATGGCAGGATCAGCTTCGTGCCCACCGTGGAAGAGATCTGCGACATCACCCTCCCCCACCTCCTGGAGGCGGAGGACCCGATCGCCAGTTTCGGGCAGGGATGTGAAGGCGAGCCCATCCTCCAGGCAGGAGTGATCGAACGGGCAGTGGAACGGCTCAGAACACACACCACGCGGGGGATCATCAACCTCAATACGAACGGGAGCAAGCCGGATGTCATCGACCGGCTCTGCAAGGCAGGGACGGACAGCATCAGGGTCAGCCTGAATTCACCCCATCCGCCGTTCTTCACTACATACCATCGGCCAATGGGGTTCTCTTTGCAGGAGGTCAAAGCGTCGCTCATCCTGGCCCGTGAGGCGGGCGCCTCCTCCGCAATCAATCTCCTCGTATTTCCGGGTGTCACGGACAGGGAGGAAGAGCGTGACCGGCTGGTCCGGTTTATCCGGGAAACCGGCATCGACCAAATCCAGATGAGAAACCTGAACATCGATCCCGATCTCTACTGCGCCGCAGTAACGACCGAAGGTCCCCGGTATCCGCTGCCCCTCGTGATGGCAGACCTCCAGGAGGTGTCTCCGAACCTCACCTTCGGCTATTTCAACCGGGCAAAAAGGGAATGATTATCAGCGACCCCTGACCAGGACCTCCTGTCCGGGATAGATCACGCTATGTCTGCTGAGATTGTTGAGGGAGAGAAAATCGTTAAGGCGCATACCGTGCATCCGGGCGATATCATAGGCACAATCACCCTTCCTCACCGTGAAGGTCTTCAATCCGCCGCCACCGCCGGCGCTTGCCAGGACGGGGATGCTTCCCTTGCGAACGGGGATCTTGAGCCGCTGCCCGATCCTGAGCCTGTTATATCGTCGGATGTTATTGGCGCGGGCGATTGCGCGGACGTTGGTGCGATACCTTTGGGCGATATGGGAAAGGGTCTCGCCCTTTCTGACTCGGTGATACACATACTGCGGCTGAGGCGGTCTCCAGGAGGGAATTTCATCCAGCCCGGCAAGGGCGGTCTCCGTCATAGAAACCGGGACCTTCAAGGCATACTCGCTGTCCGGGGTGACCTTGTGCCGCAATTCCGGATTCATATCGATCAATTCCTTGGCCCCAACCCCTATCTTGGCAGCGAGGTCGGAAAGCTGGATCTGCCTGTCCACGGTGATCTCCTCGTAAAGAAGCGGACCGAGGGGTGGAGGCAACTCCAGCCCGTACTGCTCCGGATTCTCTATCAGGTGGAGGGCAGCCATGAACCGCGGCACATAGCGGGCCGTCTCCGAAGGAAGATGGGAGTATAAATCCCAGAAGTTGTCCAGGTAGTTGATATGCTGGCTCCGGATGACCCGCAGTACGGTCCCCTCACCGCAGTTATACGCAGCCAGTGCCGTGGTCCAATCACCAAAGATGTGATGGAGCTGCGTAAGGTATTCGATGGCGGCCCTGGTGGCCTTTACGGGGTCCATGCGTTCGTCGATCCAACGGTCGCGTTCGAGACCGAATTTATAACCGGTTGACGGGATGAACTGCCACAGGCCGAGGGCACGGGCACGGGAAAGTGCCCGAATCAGAAACCCACTCTCGATAAGGGGCAGCCAGGAAAGGGTGTCCGGAAGGCCCGCCTTCCTCAATTCATCGAGAATCATGGGACGGAATCGTCCGGACCGCGCATAGCTGTCCAGAAAAAACGTCCTCTCAGGCCCGAGGAATCCCTTGATTTCCCGCTCCACGATGTCGTTCATGACAAGCGGGATCTCCGTGTGCTTCCCGTTTACCACCCGTTGCCGTGAGGCGTAGATCTCGACGATCCTCCTGGAAATGAGGAACCGGATGTCTTCCTTCTGCTGAAAGATCTCCGCATCCCCATTGGTCTCCACGTTGATAAGCAATTCGTAGGCCCTGTCAAGGAGTTCCAGTGACAGCTCGCTATTTCCAGCCTGCCACTCATCCTGTGCCTCCTGGCAGAGTCCCAGGGCCTCGTCCAGCTTGTCCTGCTTCTCCTGGACATTATGAATCTCCTCGATAGGCGCAGCGGACATAAGGGAGCCGTTCGGGCCGTAAAAAGAGGCGAGGCTGCTCTCCGAACCATACCCGCTCGCTTTGCTCTCTCCGGCATCAGTGGATTCGACGGGCCCGAAGCCGGCCTCCGTGCCGTCCTGAAATAAGGATTGCTCCCCTTCCGTTTCCTCTAAGGACCTTCTGCCGGATTCCGGGGAGAACCCCTCCTCCCCGTTCTCTGCAAAGATGCCCTGGTAGTCCTCGTGAAGAAAATTTGCATATTTTGGGCCTTGTTTTCCATAATTGTGCACATTCGCGTCATGAACACATCCGGTGACAAGAACGGGCAGGATCAGAAATAAAAATAAATAGTTCCTTGATTTCATAAGGATAATACCTCCATGGTCACAGTAACCTTATACCTGTTTATCGGAAAATATCCCAAAATCATTTTCTTAAACTGCAAAATACAGACCATGTTATTATGGACACCCAAGGAATCATGCATCGGTTGCCTGGGCGATCACCCTGATGACCTCTCCGCACCCGCATGCCGCAGAAAAAATGGAGATGAAGAGCGCGGGAACCGCGGCGAAAAACGCCTGAAGAAAGAGGCCCCACCCCTGCCCGTGCCCTCGCCTCAGTGCCCCCATCCGGTGATTGGCAATGCTCATGTGCTCGAAAAGGGCGTTCCTTCTCACAAAGAGGTTTAAAATGCTTTGGAGCGTGGTAAAGGGCCCGTATTCCCACGAGAGGAAATCCCATGAGATGGGTGAAAACCCAGCCTTGTGCAGGGCAAGGCGAACGGTGGAAGGGGTGTAATGGTGCATATGGTGAAGGGGGTCCCACCCCATCCAGGCGGTCTTGGTCATCCTCGCAGACCAGCTTGCCGCATTGGGGACCTCGATCAGCAGATAGCCGCCGGGTCTTACCAGACCCCGGCAACAGCGCAGATAGAGAAGCGGATCAGGCAGATGTTCAAGTACATGCCACATGGTAACGATGTCGAACGAATGCCGGCTGAACGACGCATGGGGCAGTTCGCCGATGAAACAATCGATCCCGAAGGTCTTGCGGATAAATGACCCTGCGGTAGCGGAAACCTGGGTCCCCGCCACCTGCCACCCCCGCTTGTGCAGCTCGTGGATCATGATTCCCCTTCCGCAGCCGACATCCAGGATCGACCCCTTTCTCCCGAGCACCCTCTCCACGTATGATGCCCTTTTAATACGGAAAAATCGGCAGACCCGTTCCGCCGATTTGGAAAACCGCTCCCCCGCGGGGGAGTAAAACGAATCCTGATACCTGGCATGAATCTGTTCTTTGTCAGGAAGGGGATGCGTGACCATCAGGCCACACCCCCGGCATACCAGGAGCGACGTCCCGAACTCGCGAAAGGTGAAGCGAGGAATGAGGGAAGACCCTCCGCATAGAGTGCATATCTGATCAGGCACCGCCGTCCTGTTCGTGTCACGGATAGCCATTCATACCAGCCACGGAAAAAACCGCTGTCGATTCAGGGGTGAACTATACCATACGCCATTCATGTTGACAACCGCCCCGGACCACCGATCGGGAATTCCAATTGTGAACCTTCAGCCAGGGAGCACAAGCAGACATAGTTGCTCCGCTCGACACGAAGGGGGGATACGCCTTTAACCAAACATTGTTGGAGCGAAGCGAGGCTGCTCTTTTGTTACGAAAATATCCTGTATTCATCTGAAAATATTATATTTTCATCCTTCGTGGCGCCACGAAGCGGCATGAGAGTTTGCTCCTTTCAACGACGGAAATGGCGACTGAAGGCATCCCTATATCGTTCCGTAGCCACGTATGCATGGCAAAAATCAACATTGACGGATCATCGTTGATATCATTGCCGGACCTTGCCAAGGGATCAGGGCCTTGCCAGCTTCCTGCCGCCGGCGCTGAATATCGGGGTCTGGTAAAGTCCCATCTTCTGTCCGATCACCTGGAACGTGGTTTTTATCACCCCCAGGGCGTAGCGACAGCTCTTCCAGAAACCGATGGTTGACGCCTCTGCAAAGTAATGGGCCGGACAACTTACCTCCCCGATCCTGAACCCGAAAAAGATGACCTGGCAGAGCATCTGGTTATCAAAGAGATAATCATCACTGTTTTCAAGGATGGGCAGGGTCTCCAGCACCTCTCTGGTGAATCCCCGGTACCCGGTGTGGTATTCCGAAAGGCCCTGGGCGAGCACCAGGTTCTGGAAGGTAGTGAGGACACGGTTGGCCACGTACTTGTACCACGGCATTCCGCTCTTGATGGCCCCCCGTCCCAGCATCCGGGAGCCCTGCACATAGTCGTAGAACCCGGTGCCCAGGAGGTAGGCGATGGCAGGGATGATCCTGGGGGTGTACTGATAATCGGGGTGCACCATGATCACGATGTCGGCACCGATCTCGATCGCCTTCCTGTAACAGGTCTTCTGGTTCGCCCCGTACCCCATGTTCCGGTCGTGCTGCAACAGGACAAGCTCAAGATCGCGGGCTATATACAGGGTATCGTCGGAGCTGCAATCATCGGTAAGGATGATCTCGTCAACCAGGGTGCGATCGATCTCGTGGTAGGTCTTCTCAAGGGTCTTGGCCGCATTGTATGCCGGCATCACCACGATGAGCCGTTTCCCGAGAATCATCTCCCCTGCCCTCTCCCTCTGCATGCATGGTTTCGATCCATTGCGGGCAAATCATCCCCTACTATAGAATCCATGAGGAATCGTTGTCAAATGGCAAGTGATCAATAGGGTTGTTGCCCACAATGTGTTGAGCAGTTACCTCACATGACATCTTTTCAGGTTCCGCAGCAAGAAAAGCCGAACAATCCGATTCTATTCCGCCTTTAACGGATGCCTAATCGGCCTTGTCGAGCGCCGTTCCGTATTGTCTTATCCGGGCGGTAATGATAGATTGGTGCCAAAAGGAGCACGGATGGAGCAGAAAAAACAGGGCATGAAGAATGTGTTCCTGCTGGGTGTGGTGAGTTTTCTCAACGACTTGAGCAGCGAAATGATCATGCCCATCCTGCCTTTGTTCATCGCCGCACTCGGCGGCAAGGGGATGGCGGTGGGACTGGTCGGAGGGGTGCGCGAGGGCGTATCGAGTGTTGTAAAGATAGTGAGCGGATATTTCTCCGACCGGACCGGCCACAGAAAACGGTTTGTAGTTCTCGGATACCTTAACTCGGCCCTGTTCAAGCTCCTTTTGGGGGCCTCGCGCATATGGCAGCACGTGCTGGTGGTCACGGGTCTGGAGAGGATCGGAAAGGGCCTTCGTACGGCTGCCCGGGATGCGATCATTGCGGAATCGACCCCCCTGCACAGGGGAAGGGGATTCGGCATCCACCGTGCCTTTGACACCGCCGGGGCCGTAGGGGGCGCCGGGGTAGCACTTCTTTTGTACTGGCTCTTCAGGCTTGATTTCAGGGCGATCATCGTCGTTGCTGCGATCCTCTCGTTCACCTCCCTCATCCCTCTGATATTCGTGGCCGAGACAAGGGGCGTTCCCCAGCGGGTCTCCTTTTCTCTCAGCATTCGCAGCCTCTCCCCCCGGCTCAGGGTCTTTCTTCTCATCGCCGCCATATTCTACCTGGCAAATCTCAGCTACATGTTCTTCATCCTGCGGGCACAGGAATATTTTTCGGGAATCTATCCTGAAAAGACCGCAAATCTCCTCCCCATCATCCTTTATATTGTCTCCAATGCCGTCTATGCAGCAGGGGCCGTTCCGTTCGGCGTTCTCTCCGATAGGGTGGGAAGAAGGCGGGTGCTCGTGTCAGGCTACCTCCTTTTTTCCATCACCTCACTCGGGTTCGCATTCCTTCAGTCCCTCCCGGCATTCCTCCTGCTCTTTTGCGCATACGGTGTTGTGAACGCCATTGTGGATGCAAACGAGCGGGCATATATCGCTGACCTGGCGCCGTCCCATCTCAAGGCCACCGCCCTGGGAACCTTCCACGCCACGATCGGGTTGATGAGCGTGATTGAAGGCGCCGTGGCGGGCGCCCTCTGGGAGTGGATCTCCCCGCAGGCTGCCTTCCTTTACGGTGCTGCGCTGACCGGATGCGCCGCATGGATGTTTCTTCTGTTCGGCGGATTCCTCGCACGGGCCGAGTAGCAAGCGTGGAAGGACCCAGGCATTATCTGCATCCCTGCAAACAAAGTACATAATGAAATGCAGAAGGTGGCTACCGAGAAATAGGGTTCGAAATCGTCAGGATCTACGTCACGGATAACGTCTCTTCCCATATGGAGAGGATGATGAACGAAACCTCCGTGTCAATGGACACCTTTCTTGCAAGTCCGGTCAAGAAAGGATATTCCCCACTGCCCCCCTGATTGCAGCCACCACAACGGCTCCTGTCCGCGCTCACCACATCCTTTTCAGGACATTCCATCATTTCTCTTGCCATACAATACCTATTGATACCCGCAACTTTCATTATATGGCTTTCTTATGCCATTGCTTTATGAGTCGACAAGACTTGCCGGGTGCATGTGCGATAACCTTGATCTCCCTTCCCAGGCCCTGGCATCTGCTATTGGTTTTTCGGTTTCCGAAATTTCACTTGAAAATCTCCTTTGGGGCATTTTCATGCTTCTTTGTGAGCCGAAGTCTCATGTGCGTTTCACTTCTGCATTCTACATTCTACATTCTACATTCTACATTCTACATTCGCAGTTTCATCCGGCTCATGAGCGTTTCATCACATTCTCCATCAGCTTTTCTTTCAGGACTTCTCCTGCGCGAGCAATGGTTCCAGAAGAGCGACGAGCGCAGGGAGATCATCCTGCACGGTACGCCAGAGAATATCCAGGTTGATATCGAAATAGGCATGAACCAGCTTGTGGCGCATGCCGATGATGTCGTCCCAGGGGATATCCTGGAGTTGGTCCTGCGTGATTTCAGAGATTTGATAGGCAGCCTCGCCGATGATCTCGATATCCTTGACCAGCGACAAAACCAGCATGCGATCGCCGTCCAAGTCGCAACGAACCCTGTTCCGTGCAAAACATATGGCCTCATGTGCGGCATCCAACATGTGTCGCAAGCGAACCGCATCATCCTTGTGCATACTGCAGCTCCGCTTCTTGCAGGACATCCTGGCGAAAATACCGGCTGAGGTCCTCCGCAGTCCTGAGGTCTACTTTTCGGCCACCGAAGATACCTGAAAGTTCGCGCTCCAATCGAGCAATGCCGAAAAGCCCTGGCGCATGTTCAGGCTCAAACTCGACCAGAACATCCACGTCGCTATCCGGTCCAAAATCCTCCCGCAGCACCGATCCAAAAAACGCCAGACGCCGAATGTGATGCTGCTGACAGAAGGAGGCAAGTTGTTTTTGATCGAAAGATATGTTCACCATCAGTGTGCCTCCATAATCTTGAAACTCTCTATACTCCAGTCTTCCATGTTTAAAAGCTATCCTCTTGTAATTGAAGGCTTAAAAAGCGGCGAAACAGCTTTTCATGTGCACCCCCGTCATGGGCATGGATTAAAGTCAAACATCTCCCTGTCGATGGACCATATGGTCATTTTTTTAGATGATATACAGACGACTATTGAAAGGCAAGGGCTAAGACAATGGAATTATGAATTCGAGTCCCTTGTGATTCATGATCTCCCTTGAATTCAACCATTATACGTTAGACGTTAGTTGCGTTAGGCGTTAGGTGGCTCCAGACTTGCTGTCAATTCTCAAGCCTCCTGATCAGGTTCAGGCAGTGCTCATTTCCTGGATGAAGCTGTATTCCTCTCATGGCAATGTCTCTCGCGCGATCCTCCCTGCTGATGTTTAGATACAGCCATAATAGGCGGGAGCATTCTGTCGCAGAAAGGTTGGGCAGGTGACGTTCCATTGCGCTCGCCACCTGTTCGATGAGCAGTCGGACTTCAGGTGACCAGGCATCCTCCAATCGCCGACCCTTAAGCTCACGAATCCTATTGTTTATTCGGTTTGCGAGGGTGCCAATCTCGCTGGCGGTGACGTATGGCAGGAGGGCAGCCTCGGATAGTGCATGGACCTCTCCAACTACGTCTTCTGTAGAATGGCACAAATCTGCCAGCTTCAACCATGCGCCCCTCCTATCATGCGCATCTGCGGTCTCGAGGAATCGCCGGAGGTATGTCCTGCAAAGTCTCGAAAGCGAGTGGTGATGAGAACCTTGTTGGGTGGACGGATGTGAGCGTCTATCCAGTTAAAGACATCGGCTGGATTATCAAGTGTTTCAAAATTATCGAGGACGAACAAGCTCGGTCCAGCCGCGCCATTCGCAAGGCAGCATTGAAAGTAGACCTCGGGTTGAAAATTAGGGCTGTATACTTCCGATGGCTCAAGGAGCTTAACTGCTGCTTGTGCGATATCCTCTTCGCGGACGACCCGGGGACAAACAGGCTTTGGGCCAAATTATAGAAGATCAATGTCTCGGGCATGATCCAAAGAATTACATCATAGGGTGTCGTTCAAGCTCGGCTATCGACTGGATCGCTGCGATGGTTTTCATATGCATAGATTGACTATGACAAGATGCCCTTATGGAACCCTCACATCTGGACAGCAGTTATTGAATATGGTATAAATAATATAGAAATTTTTATGTCATTTTTGTTATCCATCGTTCTTTTTGACCGGTAGTGCGATATACCAGGGTATGTTCGGATAATAAGGGAGTCTTCCTTTTGAAGGATCCGGCACATAACCATTAATTCCGGAATTCATTCTCTTGACGGGGATTTTCATAAAGGGACGAGGCAACACGGGTGCATCGCTTCACCCATTTAGAAAAAGCGCATGGTAAGGAGGAGTGCATAATGGAGGGTCCAAATCGTTCAATTGACAAATACCTGCGGCAGGCGGCGTGCATAGTGAGCATGCTGCTCATCGTTGCAGTGACAACACCGACAATGGCTTCAGCCCAAATCTGGTATGGATACGGCGGTGGCTACCGGCCCACAGGGGGATGGACCCCCATGGGTATGGGTTATAACACCATGGCGGGTATGCCGAACTATTGGGGTATGGCAGCGCCCGTGTCTTATGGTGCAGGGGGCTGGGCCAGGCAGGGCAGCGGGTACTGGGGAGCGGCATCACCCACCTGGGGAACGGGGATAGGTTACGCGGGATTCCAGTCAATGGCGCCCAGATATTATGGCTCCTCAGGACCATACGGCACTGGACCGCAGGCGCAATGGATGAATACGCCTACCTTCCCGCAGCAGGGGTGGCCCTCGTATGCCGGTTATTCTGCCGGTGGGTGGCAGCAGCCTATTGCCGACATTCCTTCCGGGTGGATAGGCCCGAACAGTTTCGTGTCAACCGGGTGAGGCTGCTAACAGTTCCGGCGGTCAGCCGGACAACGGTCAAGCGGCTTCAGGAAAATAAAGTCTTCCTTAACGATGACGGGGAGAGACGGCGATGTAACGTATCGGGCGCACCGGGATCGGGTACGGCGGGAAGGTTGACAACCTCCGGGACCTATGTTTAAATGAAACGTTACGATGGGAGCGCACTGGTGCCGTTTAGGGCACCTTTTTTTTAATTCATTTTTCAAACCCGCCTGCTCGCGCGGATGGATTCGGAGGACGTACTTACGGCGGCATCATGGATGTGAAAAAACCACGATACGTAGTCATTGTCCCGGATGGCATGGGGGACTATCCGATCCCGGAACTCGGGTGGAAAACCATCCTCCAGAGTGCACGAACGCCCAATATGGATCTCATCGCCTCCAGGGGATTGATCGGGACCGTTCGCACGGTGCCGTCCGGGTTTCAGGCGGGAAGCGACGTGGCGAACCTTTCCGCACTGGGATTCGATCCGGTGATATACTACACCGGACGCGCCCCGCTGGAGGCAGCCAATATCGGGGTTGCGCTTGCCGACGGTGACGTCGCCTACCGGTGCAACCTGGTGACCCTCGGGGATGGGAGGATGAAGGATTTCAGCGCCCAGCACATTCCCACACCCGAGGCCGCCGCGCTCATCCGGCACATCGATGAACACCTGGGAGGCGACCGGGTGCGGTTCTATCCCGGCACCAGCTACCGGCACCTTATGGTATGGTCGGGAGGAGAGGCAGGCCCTGAGTGCACCCCGCCCCATGATATCTCAGGCAGGGAGTACGCCCCATACCTGCCGAAGGGACCGGGGGCCGATTTTCTGATTGCACTCATGAAGCAGTCGCAGGGGCTTCTTCAGGGACACGCGGTGAACAGGGAACGTCTGGAGGCGGGGAAATTACCTGCAACGAGCATCTGGCTCTGGGGCCAGGGGACGCGTCCCCACCTTCCGAAGTTTCATGATACGTACGGCCTGAAGGGCGGGATCATCTCGGCGGTGGACCTCCTGAAGGGGATCGGCATCTACCTGGGGCTCGAGGTGATCACGGTGCCGGGGGCAACCGGCTATTTTGACACCAACTACGAAGGGAAGGCGGAATACGCACTCAAGGGGCTGGAGCACCTCGATTTCGTGTTCATCCACGTCGAGGCGCCTGACGAGGCGGGTCATAACGGCGACACCAAGGGGAAGATACAGGCGGTGGAGGACGTGGACCGCCTCATCGTGGGAAGGATACTGGAGGGACTGAAGCGGTTTCCCCGCCACCACGTCATGGTCCTCCCCGACCACTACACCCCGATCAGCGTGCGGACCCATACCAGCGAGCCGGTGCCCTTCTGCATCTACACCTCGGAGGGAAGGCAGCAGGGGCAGGGGCAGGCTGCGCAGTTCGACGAGGAAACCGCAGGAAAAAGCGGCCGCTCCTTTTCAAACGGTCAGGAGCTTATGGCCTTCTTTCTCAAGAAGGATGGGTAGGATTTCATTCGGTCGGAACATGAAACAGTGCCCCTCTTTTCCGGGGGTCTTTCCCTGAAGGCCTTCTGACCGGACATGGAGGAACGACATACGGTATGAGCAGGATCATCGTTCAGAAATACGGCGGTACTTCGGTCGGCTCCATCGAGCGGATAAAGGCGGTTGCCCACCGGGCGGTGAAGACCCACAGCGAGGGGCATCGCGTCCTGGTGGTGGTGTCCGCAATGAGCGGACAGACCGATCACCTCGTCAACCTTGCCTATGAAATCACGCCCCAGCCGAACGACCGGGAACTGGACATGCTGCTTGCCACCGGCGAGCAGGTGACCATCGCCCTGCTTGCCATGGCCATCCAGCACATGGGCGCCCCGGCCATCTCCATGACCGGATTTCAGGCGAATATCCTGACCGACATGGCTCACACCAAGGCCCGGATCATGGATATCCCCACGGACCGGCTGCTCAGGGAGTTCGAAAAGGGAAGGATCGTGATCGTGGCCGGGTTCCAGGGGGTCACCGCAAACGGCGACATCACCACCCTGGGCCGCGGGGGTTCGGACACCTCCGCGGTGGCCCTGGCAGCCGCGCTCAAGGCGGAACTGTGCGAGATCTACACCGACGTGGACGGGGTCTTCACCACCGATCCCAACATCGTGCCCGAGGCGCGCAAGATAGATCGCATCTCCTACGAGGAGATGCTGGAGATGGCGAGCCTCGGGGCCAAGGTGCTCCAGATCAGGTCGGTGGAGTTCGCCATGAAGTACGGGGTGACCATTCATGTGCGCTCCAGCTTCAATGACAATCCGGGGACGATTGTCACCAAGGAGGAACCAGTAATGGAACAGGTGCTCGTGCAAGGGGTAACATACAGCAAAAACGAGGCGAAGCTGACGGTGATGGGGGTTCCGGACAGGCCGGGGATAGCCGCCACCATCTTTAATCACCTCTCCGAGGCGAATATCATCGTGGACATGATCATCCAGAACGTGAGCGAGCAGGGGCTCGCGGACATCTCCTTCACCGTGTTGAAAAACGAGTGTGAAAAGGCGCTGCAGGTGATCAAGAGGCTGATCAAGGACCCCCTGGACGCACGGGAGGTGCAGTGCGATGACAAGATCGCCAAGGTTTCCATCGTGGGCGTGGGCATGAAGAACCACTCCGGGGTGGCTGCCACGATGTTCGACACCCTCGCCAGGGAGGGGATCAACATCCTGATGATCTCCACCTCCGAGATCGCGATCTCGTGTGTGATCGATTCAAAGTATACCGAGCTGGCGGTCAGGTCGCTCCACGAGGCATTCGAGCTGGACAAGCCGCGGCCAAGCCCAAGCCATGCAGGGAGCAAGGAATGTCCGACAAGGTCTTGATCTATGACACCACCCTCAGGGATGGCACCCAGGCGGAGGGGGTGTCCCTGTCCGTGGAGGACAAGCTGAGGATAACCCGGAAACTCGACGAGATGGGCATCGATTACATCGAGGGGGGGTGGCCCAGTTCCAATCCCAAGGACATGCTCTTTTTCAAAAAGGTTAAGGACTACTCCTTCGCCCATACCAGGATCGCCGCCTTCTCCAGCACCCGGAATCCCAGGCATGCCATCGACAAGGATACCAACATCCAGGGGCTGCTGGAGGCCGAAACCACGGTAGTGACCATATTCGGGAAGAGCTGGGACCTCCACGTGACCGATGCGCTCGGCATCCCGCTCGAGCAGAACCTGGACATCATCAGGGAAAGCGTGGCATATCTCAAGGCACGGGTTGCGGAGGTGATCTACGACGCGGAGCACTTCTTCGACGGGTACAAAAGAAATCCCGCGTATGCGATGAAAAGCCTTCTCGCCGCAGAGGAGGGGGGCGCCGACTGCCTGGTGCTGTGCGATACGAACGGCGGCACCATGCCCTTTGACCTCGAGCGCATCATCGCCGACATCCAAAAAAGGGTACGCGCACCCCTGGGGATACATACCCACAATGACTCTGAGACCGCGGTGGCGAACTCTATCCTGGCGGTCACCATGGGGATCAGGCACGTGCAGGGCACCATCAACGGGTACGGGGAGCGGTGCGGGAACGCCAACCTCTGCTCCATCATCCCCAATATCCAGCTCAAGATGGGATTGACCTGCATCAGCCCCGAGCAGCTCCGGCAACTGCGGGAGACCTCACGGTTCGTGAGCGAGATCGCCAACCTCAAGCACTGGGGACACCAGCCCTTCGTGGGGGACAGCGCCTTCGCCCACAAGGGGGGCATCCACGTGAGCGCCATCCGGAAAAACAAGCTGACCTACGAGCACATCGACCCGGAGCTGGTGGGCAATCACCAGCGTATCCTGGTGTCGGAGCTCTCCGGCCGAAGCAACGTGCTCTCCAAGGCGGCGGAATACCAGATCAACCTCGCCGCTGACCGGCCCGAGGTGCAGCGGCTGGTGAGGGAGCTGAAGGAGCTGGAAAACCAGGGCTTCCAGTTCGAGGGTGCGGAGGCGTCCTTCGAGCTCCTGATGCGCAAGGTACTCGGGACCTACAGCCCGTACTTCGACCTGGTGGGGTTCAGGGTAATCGTGGAGCGCAGGGAGGGGGACGAGCAGACCCGGTCCGAGGCAACCATCAAGGTCAAGGTAAAGGGGATCGAGGAGCATACGGCCGCGGATGGAAACGGCCCGGTGAACGCCCTCGACAACGCCCTTCGCAAGGCGCTGGAGGAATTCTTTCCCGATCTGAGGGAGGTCAACCTGATCGATTACAAGGTCAGGATACTGGAGGGACGGGAAGGAACGGGTGCACGGACACGGGTGCTGATCGAATCCGCCGACCCGGACAACAAGTGGGGCACCGTGGGGGTCTCCGACAACATCATCGAGGCGAGCTGGCAGGCGCTCGTGGACAGCATCGAATACAAGCTGCTCAAGGACGAAGACCTGGCGAGCCGGGCAAATGACTGCGAGAGGACTGATCCGGATCAGTCCTCGTGACCACAGGCAATTATACATTCCATGGTCACTCATTCAGTTTTGTTTTTACCACAGAGGGCGCAGAGAGATTTAATAGCTCCGTGTTCTCGGTGTATTTGTGGTTAATTTAAAAGGGCAGTCTATGCCCGATGCGAGTGTAACGTTGCAGACGCCATCCACCGGCATGGTTTTGGCTTCAGCGGTTATGTGACACATGAAATACCAGGCAACCGGGATCTCCCTATCCGAGTATCTGAGGGGCAGGCAGGAAACCATCAATGCATGGCTTATCCGGCTCTTACCCCCTGTGGATGCATTTCCCCCCACCATCCACCGATCCATGCACTATTCGATTACTGCAGGGGGAAAGCGCCTGAGGCCGATCCTCGCCATCGCCGCCTCCGAAGCAATGGGAGGAGGGATGCAAACGGTGCTTCCCTTTGCCTGTGCCGTGGAGATGGTCCATACCTATTCCCTCATCCACGACGACCTGCCCGCCATGGACAACGACGACCTGCGGCGCGGAAAGCCCACAAGCCACAAGGTATTCGGTGAAGGGATCGCCATCCTGGCGGGGGATGCACTCCTCACCCACGCATTCATCACCATGAGCAGGCCGGACCTGGGGGGAGACATCGATTCGGGAATCCGCCTGAGGATCATCCACGAGCTTGCCCATGCCTCGGGCACCGAGGGGATGATCGGCGGGCAGGTGCTGGACCTGGAGGCACAGGGGAGGTCCCTCTCGATCGAGGAACTTGCCGTAATCCACCGGCTCAAAACCGGGCGTCTCATCAGGGCGTCGGTGCGGATCGGCGCCATGGCGGCAGGCGCCGGGGAGAAGGAGATTGAATCCATGTCCGCGTACGGCGAGCACCTCGGCCTCGCCTTCCAGATCATGGACGATCTTTTGGACATCGAGGGCTCGGAGGAGGTCATGGGAAAGACATCAAAGAGCGACCTGGCCAATCACAAGTCCACCTACCCCGCCCTCATGGGCATCGACGCATCGCGGGTGAAGGCACGGGAATCCATCGAGCAGGCGCTCGACGTACTTGCCCCGTTCGGCCTGCGCGCGGATCCCTTGCGTGAGCTTGCCCGTTACACCATAACCAGAGAGAAATAGGCATGGACACACTCCTTTCCCGGATCGAGGGTCCCGAAGACCTCAAAGACATCCCCGTTGCGGATTTACCTTCGGTCGCCGAGGAGATACGGGACCTCATCATCGCCACGGTGTCGAAACGGGGGGGACACCTCGCCTCCAGCCTAGGGGTGGTTGAACTGGCCATTGCCCTCCTCTACTGCTACGACACCCCGCAGGACAAGATCATATGGGACGTGGGACACCAGTGCTATGCCCACAAGATCCTCACCGGCAGGAGGGATCGATTCTGCACCCTCAGGGACTACGCGGGCATCAGCGGATTCCCCAAGTGCGAGGAGAGCCCCTATGACTGCTTCAACACCGGTCACAGCAGCACCTCCATCTCCGCAGGGCTGGGCATGGCGGTGGCCCGGGACCTCCATGAACAAGACTACAAGATCGTCTGCGTCATCGGCGACGGCGCCATGACCGCCGGGATGGCATTCGAGGGCCTCAACCAGGCCGGTGCACTGAAGAAGGACCTGTGCGTCATCCTGAACGACAACGCCATGTCCATATCGAAAAACGTGGGCGCCCTTGCCACCTATCTGAATCGCATCATCACCGGCCAGCTCTATAACCGCATCAAGGAGGACATGGAGACCGTACTCCGCTCCATCCCCCAGGTGGGTGCATCCATCTTCAAGTTCGCCGCCAAGATGGACGAGGCGGTCAAATCACTCTTCATCCCCGGCATCATGTTCGAGGAGCTGGGATTCAAATACGTGGGCCCCGTGGACGGGCACTCCCTGCCGAACCTCATCGACACCCTCAATGCGGTGAGGAAGCTGCGGCGTCCCATCCTGCTCCACGTGATCACCACCAAGGGGAAGGGATACAACCCGGCGGAGGAAAACGCCTCCTCCTTTCACAGCGCCCTTCCCTTCAGCATCGAATCGGGCAGATTCGAGCGGGGAGAGGGTTCGAGCATCACCTTTACCGAGGCATTCTCACAGGCCGTCTGCAGCCTGGCGGAACATGACGAACGGATATGCGCCATCACCGCGGCAATGCCGGAGGGGACCGGCTTGGACCGTTTCGGGGAGCGGTTTCCACAGCGCTTCTTCGATGTGGGGATTGCGGAGCAGCATGCCCTGACCTTTGCCGCAGGCATGGCCACCCAGGGTATGAGACCGGTGGTGGCGATGTATTCCACCTTCCTGCAGCGGGGCTATGATCAGGTACTCCACGACATCTGTCTCCAGGGTCTTCCGGTATGCATCGCCCTGGACAGGGCAGGCATCGTGGGACGGGATGGTCCCACCCACAACGGCGTCTTCGACCTCTCCTACCTGCGCCACCTGCCCAATATGATCCTCATGGCGCCGAAGGACGGGGATGAACTGGCGAGGATGCTCGCCACCGCCCTCGCGAGCAATCAGCCGGTCGCAATCCGGTACCCAAAGGAACGCACCAATGCTGATACGCTCCATGGGACCTTTGAGCCGCTTCCCATAGGCAAAGGAGAGGTCCTCAAGGAGGGGAAGGACTGCCTGCTGGTGGCCATCGGCTCCATGGCTTCCATGGCGCTCAAGGCGGCGGAAATCCTGGAGAGTGAAGGAATAGAGGCAACGGTGGTGAACGCACGGTTCGTAAAGCCGCTGGACAGGGAGATCATCTGCGCCCTTGCTCAAAAGACGGGAAACGTCATCACCATAGAGGAAAACGTCCTGGCGGGGGGATTCGGGAGCGCCGTCATGGAGATGCTCAATGAGGAGGGACTGGCCCAGGCTGTTCGGGTCTTTTGTATGGGTATTCCGGACACCTTTTCCCCGGCGGGCTCCCAGGAGAAGATACGCGGCCTGTACGGCCTCACCCCGAAGGGCATCGCCAAGTTCTGCCGCGGCGTGATCGCTCAAACCAAACTTTGTTAGGGCGCAGCGTAAGCGAAGGCTCAAACCAAGCTTGCCAGGGCGGAGCGCAGCGGAGCCACTATGCTCCCCTTCCAATCCACCAAAAGGCCTTGCGACAACACCTTTAAAAAGCTTGCCAGGGCGGAGCGCAGCGGAGCCACTATGCTCCCCTTTCCATTCTCCCAAAAGGCCCGCAACTCCGCCTTTAAAAAGCTCCTCAGGCCTGGCGCAGCAAAGCTAATCGATCTCTTCCTATCACACAAAGGCAGCGTCTGGAATATCTACCTTTCCTTTGGGATCACAATCGCAATCACATCAGGCAGGCTGGCGAATATCTGCCCTGTCAACAGCGGGATTCGTAGAGCCATTGATAAATAATATGTAATTGATTATATTTGTAATATACCTGAGATTGCTTCGGCTCTCGCCGTGCGCTTTGCTCGGGGCTTCTGCTACACCGCCATGATCTTCTGATCACAACGAAGCATGAACGTTTTTAGAAACAAGTGATTATTTGAAAACCTTCACATAAACCGCCATGATCTAGCGATCACAACGAAGGATGAAAATAAATAAAACAAAGGGCTGTTAAATTATTTTCTTATAAACGCAATGGCATCTTGGGGACCCCGTATCGAGTCGTCAAGGGCACCATTATAGAAAAAAATTACTGAATCGGAAAAGATAAATGCCCTGGAGCAGGCGAAACGATTGCGAAATCCCTCTTTCTCGGACAGTTGCCGAAACCGAGGTTGAATGTTACGAAAAAGATGGATTACAGGAGAGGATAGATCTTTTAGGATATAGACACCGGAATCTCATTACGATTTTTGATGGTAAGATGTCGAATGTCATTGATTTCACAAACATAGTTGATCCGACCTGTTTTGATAGGCGTGACCCTGGTGGAACTGCATCACGTGCTTATTTACTGCGAAGTCAAAAAAACTGTTTATCCTCTTCCGGGGATTCCATTTTTTGCAGGGTGTTTGGGCGCTTATACCGTGGCGACCGAGGAATCTCTTCAGAAGAGACAATTTTTTCAATGACTCTCCATAGATCTGCCAGTAACAATTTTATTCCTTCCTTGCTTTAGCTTTTCCTTGTTTTAACAAAGTTAAGGGGGCATATATGGCTTCAAAAAACCGTCATAAAAAAATCAGTTTCATAACCTTGGCAGGCTCGATTCTTCTTCTGTTTTTCTGGGTAAATACTTCCCGGGCGCAAACGGCTGCCGAATACATTGCACAGGGGAGGGCGCATCTCTCACAGCATACGATGGAAGGTCTCATGAATGCCCATTCGAAATTTCAGGCAGCACTGGTGATTGAACCCAATAATCCAGAGGCCAATTTTTTCTTTTCGCTCACTCGCCTGCCTGCACTTTTGGATAATTCCGCATCATATACCGATGGTTTTCCCATTGAAAATGCCAAGGAACTCTTGGATGGTCTTGATGTGGATGCGGAAGGGAGGGACCTCTTTGAATGGGAAGCCAAATTCACTGAAGACGGCAGCGGGGATGTCCTTTTGCCTTCTGATTCCCCCACAGGTGATGTAGTTCAGGATTTTTTAACATCTGTCATCATGTCCGAGATTGAAGGGGTACTTACCGATCTCACCAATTTGGATGCGACATTTACTACCGTGTTGACCGCTTCGGAGACCGGAGAGGAACAAGATATTGAGATCGATTATGGGGATATCCTTTTGTACCGATCCCTACTGAATGTCGCCAAGATGGGGCTCTCTTTCATATCCGCCTACGACATGGATGTGGATATCGATACCTTAGTGAATATGAACAGCGAGCTTTTTGATGTGGACGAGGATCTTCTCGATGTTTATCCGAACCTGTTGACACTGCTCTTGGATGGCGACGATCTCATGGCTGATGCAGGGAATGCCCTGCTCTCGGCCATTGATGCCTTTGATGAGGCCTCTTTGTTCATTCAGGAGACAGAAACGGACAACCAGGAGGACGATCTTGTCACCCCTGATGAAATAGCCGGAGGTGGTGATTTCAAATGCAAACCAATAGTGGAACAGATCAAAGGCTCCCTGGTGAACAAGGAGCCTGCAGACCTTTCGCGCATTGAGGAAACCTGGGAATTGACGGATGATCATGGAAATACCATCCTTATGAGAATAGAAAAAGACCATGCCGGCAATTTCCTGGGCGGGGACTTTCACGGCATCGATGGTTGCAGTTTTCTGGCCTGCCGCGGATGGGTTGAAGACTTCTCAATGGTGGACTCAAATATAGTCATCACCACTGCATGCGGGGGCGGGTGTCCTTGCTCAGCCATACTCGAAGGTCGGATGAACGAAGATGGGACGCGAATCATTTCAGGGACGTATCTGTCGCAGGATTGTCTCGAAACTGTATCCGGGACCTTTACCGGACTAAGGACCGAATATGAAGAGACTCCTATGAGGATTGATGTGAGCGAGTTCTTTGACGACCCCATCAGCATCCGGGATTATCTGCCTGGGCTTACCCATGATCCATACACACGTGAGATCATGCTGGCAAAAAGTCTTATGGAGTCTTTCCCGGACCGGACCCTGTCGGGCATCTTTCCTGACGGATTGCCGGTCGAAGGATTCGGGCTCGATCTGGTCACGATCCGAGGGGGAAGCGCATCCGGGGGGTCTTCTTACGGCGTTGCTTCATGCCTTGTGTGGGGCCTTGCCCCCTGGGATATCGAGTCCCTCACCATTTATGGTCCTCTGGGTTTGCAGTATGAATTTGATCTGGAAAAGGACACCATGGTGTTTTACAAATACGGGATGATGTATAACGTTAGTGCTCCTTCCTATCCGCCTGAAGGGTGGTATGAATTTGTTTTGATCGACAAACAGGGTCGAAGCGTATCTGCAGGCAGATATTTCACCCCCAATCCCATCGATGTGGTGGATATAGCAACAGGCGAATCTCCCGCAGACAAGGCCTATGTAAACACCCTGACGCCTGCCTTGAACTGGTCGCCTGTGACGGATGAACGGATTGATACGCTATATTACAGGGTGAATATCATGGACTGGAATGGGAAGGTCAATGTCTATTCATCCGACAGGGTTGCAGGCACGACAATAACGGTGCCGGCGGGTATCCTGATGCCCAACGAGGTCTATCAATGGAATGTTCGGGTATTTGACAGCGCGAACGGCACCAGTGCGAATAATTTTTCTTCCAGTGATTGGAAGGTCTTTTGCACAGGCGGTGAAAACGATCCGCTGAATATCGAATTGGCCTTTGTTCATAGCAGGGTGGAGCCAGATGATATGCATGACATGACCCTTTTTGCCATCGATATAGACGGGCCTGCACCCTATGATATCGGCTCCCTGGCAGTGTCAGGCCCGGGAGGATTCTCGCATACCTTCGACCCCATCGATGATTACCATTCCGATATCTACCTGCACCACGAAGACGGTATCCTTACGGACGGGACCTATACCTTTACTATTGTGGATGATCGAGACGGCAACACACTGTCTGTTGACCGGGATTTTACTTTCAATCGCCTGCCCGTCCCTGAAGAGCTGCATACCCCATCCTTTGAGTCATATGTCCGGACGACCACGCCAACCTTCAGCTGGAGCAGGGCACATGACGAGACGGTGGATCCCCTCTCCTATCGGGTGATGATCTATGATTATAATCATAACATTATTTACAAATCTCCTCGCTCCCCGGAGACATCCGCAACGGTTCCCCCGGATTGCTTGAAAATCCATAACCCCTATTTCTGGCGCGTTCAGGTGTTTGATGGGACCTCCACGATTCAAAACAGCGCGGTTACGAATATGATGCCCTTTTATGTTGTAGCGGACAATCCACCTTCGATCATTTCAGGACAGATTGAGACAGGGATGAGCGGTTATACGGGCGGCGATATCTTCGTCTGCGTGTTCGATCAGGCCCTGCAACCTCTTGCATCTCCCCTCTTCTGTGTCACCCTTTCCGATATAGGTTCGTATACCCTGTATGACCCGCCTACCAATACGGATCTTTATATCTATGCCCTCTGGGACAAGGACGGGAGTGATTGTTACACAGCCGGTGACTGGGCGGGGATATACGCTGAAAATCCGGTTGTGCTCGACGACGGCGGTATTTTTACGAATGCCGATATCGCCTTAAATAACGAGATCCCATCGGCATCGGTGACCGGGCATGTCAGTTGTGATGATTTTGAGCCGGGTCTCGGTGACATCTCTATTTTTGCATTTGACGGGGAAGATCCCTCAGATGCGCATCTGCTTGATTCCACGTCCATTGGGAGCCCATCCGAGGCATACACCCTGTCCAATCTTCCGGTCGATGTCTATGCCTACCTGTTTGCCCGTTGGGATAGGGATGGTAGCGGGACGAAGACACCACCGGACTGTCTGGGAAAATATTCAGAGAATCCGCTCCTTATAGAAAGTGGGGGCCTTACGGGCATCGATATTGCGCTTATTCCAACGCTCATTGACCCATTTTCCGTAGATATTCACTGGATCTATTACAATGACAATTCCGGCAGAACGATTGATTATGATTATTTCGATGCGGATGACATCAATGAAGATGGAGATATCACCTTCCCCCCGGAGGCTCTCATATCCGTTCCTGATGAGGAATCAAATGCCATCTTCACCTGGGAATCCGTAATGGGAAATCAGGAAACATATATTTCCGGCGGGGTATATCAGGTGGCAGTACCCCAGGCCCAGGACGCGGTCAAGGCAATTCCCACTGCAGATATCAGCATATATAGTCCAATCGAGGAATGGGATGGGATCCCGTTATATATCGAGGATGCATTGCTCGATAATCCATCGTGGATCCCCGAAGGTGCGGATGCGGATATGCACTATCTGAAATTGGCTTATAGCCCTGATCTTTCTAAACTCAATATCCTCATGAAATTGGAGGGTGAGGCGAATCCGAACGTCTGGTATCGTCTCTTCCTGGATAAGGATTTGGATGGAAGGACGGATGAACCGGGAGACTATCACATAGATTTTCAAAATCAAGCCGGTATTTGGGAGGTCGTAAGCCAGGGTTGGAATTCTGAAAATGGCTGGGACCGGTATCCGGTTGAGGAAAATGGCATGGTTGTCATATCCGGCGAATTCATACAAGCGACCGTAAACACCGCATCTTTCGGGCTTCCGGGTGAAGTCAATATCTACGGCCGTACAATGCAAAATGACTATCCTTACAGCAATTATGACACCTTTTCCACTAATTATTTAGAGGCGAACGGCCTATCCGTGATAGGCGGGCATAACATTACGGCATCATCTCCGACGGAATGGGAGTTTGCCCTGGGCACTACGAACTTCCGAAATGTGTCGAAGGATCAGCATTATTACGATGTGTGTGTCGGGATCGGGGGTTCACGTTTTGCGAGAGGAAATGTAGAGGCCGATATTGATGCGGCATGGTTTACCGGCACATACCAGGGCGTTTTTTATGAAGATGCCCTGATATTCACGGCACATGTTTACAATCAACTGGGTGGGGACGATCACTATGCATGGGATTGGGACCTCGAAACCGGAGAGGGGCTCATCCTGACCGGGCTCGATCCGACAAGCACGACGTTGGACTTCAAGGTGACAACCACGGATGATGGTCGGACCTTTTCCGGCTATTATCGCATAAACAGCAATGATGAATCGGACTGGCAGTTATTGGTCACGCATACCTTGCCCCCGGATACCGGAGTAATATGTGGCTTTCCTGAATGCTCCCCTTCGGTACATTTCGAGACGGGGATAATCCCGCTCGAATATCTTTGTGATGGTGATATCAATCACGATGATGAAATAACCCCCATCGATGCCCTATGTGCCTTCCAAACCTATTTGGAGATATGTCCGACAAGATGCGGGCCATGTGAGGGCATATGCTGCGATGTGAATATGGATGACGACTGCACGCCGGCCGATGCGCTGTGTATTTTCCGGAAATATCTCGGAATCCCCTGTTGTCTGGATAAAGAAAATCTCAACATAGGTAAGGCCTTTGCTCTTCTGAATACGGGGGAGCAAGGCACAACTCGGCTTATTGTGCTTGCGGATATCAGAGACGATACAGGGGCACAGGTGCCTTTTGCCGATGTATGGGTGGTTGATCCTCAAGGGAATACGATACAGCTAAGACGAAATAACGGGCACGGTCTTTATGAAGGAAGTCCTGCCGGTTCCGAGATCTTGCTCGGAGATTATACGTTTTATGCCGAATACGCGATTCATGAAGCAGCGCCGGTAGTGAAAAATGTAAGTAGTTTAGAGATCCTTGAGCCTCCGGTGTTGTTAAATTTTCAGCTTCCTGAGGAAGGACAGCCCTGGGCTGTTTCCTGGGAGCAGGTTCCGGGAGCGCAAGGTTATCTTGTCATGCTCAGGTATGACAATAATGACGACCAACCGCTCTTTACAAATGTTGCTGATATTTTTTCAAGTACGTTGCCGACCGCTCATTCGGTGGAGATCCCTGCAGGATTGGTGCATCCTCATGCGGATTATGAGCTGGAAGTGATTGCGGCCAACGGCACGACTCTTGAAGGTACGACCGCGATTTCTTCGCTGCAAGAGGAATTCAGTACCAGGCCGCCATTTTCTGTTCCCTATAAGACGATAGCTATTGATGGAAATTACAACGACTGGTCGGATCCAAACGACCTTGTGTATTGGGACACGGACGGCCCGGATTGTGCTGGGGGGCAGGATATCCAAAAGGTATATCTTGCGCAGGACGATACCTTCCTGTATGTGCGTTATGTGCTTGGCGGCCCGTTGGACCAGTCATTTGGATATAAGTTTGGTGACGGCCGGTTGCACACCTACGTTTCAAATACCAATGGTCAGAAGCGTTTATTCTGGGCCTGGGATCATACAGAGTATGACATAGATGATTTGGGTTATCCCTTGAGCAGCCAAGAGCAACCTGCTGATTTCGTTTCAATAGACGGGAATCAATTTGAAATAAAGTTCCTTAAATCAGACGCTCGGATTTGGCAAGGGAGGGACATTGATGCCTGGAGCGACCAAGGTCATGAAACTGTCTGCACGGACATGTGCCGGTTGCCGGAGATATTGGATTTGGATTTCTGATCTGATAAGAAATTTAATTGTAGTCGGTGCCCAAATGGTGCCCATCGTTATGGAAAAATCGAAAACATGTAAAATCCCGAAAGGTTCATTAAGAGGGATTCTCGGCGAAAAATTAATAAGTTCATGCCATTAAACAGATTATCCTCGACGAGTTAAGCGAACCAAAGCCTCAAACCAAACTTTGTTAGGGCGGAGCGTAAGCGGAGCCTCTATGCTCCCCTTCCAATCCACCAAAAGACCCTGCGATTACGCGTTTTAAAAAACTCTGTTAGGCCGAAGCGTAAGCGAAGCCACCAGACCTCTTCCTGACACACAAGGGCAGCGTTTGGCAGTACCTTCCTTCCCTTTGGGACCGACAATCGCAACCAAAACAGGCAGGCTGGTGAATGTCCGCTCTGTCAACAGCGGGATTCACTCAGCCATTGATAAATAATATGTAATTGATTATATTTGTAATATATATGCATAGGGTTTTCTCATGATTCTCCAAATTTGATGGGCCTCACTACATGATTTCGACAAGGTCATAATTGTGACAGGTGGACGCAATGATGCAAAGGGCAAGATGTCTATGCATCCTGACGGTCTTTATCGTGCTGCTTACCTTGATGACAGGTATGGCCGGGGCGAAGACGGGGACCGAGCACCCATTCCTTTTGGACGTTCCCGCCTCCTATAACCTGCCGTTGTGGATGTATTCCTGGAATCCCTCTTTGGCCTGGAAGGGCATGGCCGGGGCGAAGATAGAGATCCAATATCCAGTCCCTTTGGACATTCCCGGCTCTTATACATCATCGATAGGGATGCCTTTATGGAATACACCCTTAGGCCGGATCGGGAATGGCCCTGCCGATCACCTCAGTCATGCCTATTATGCATGGTTGTATCCATCAACCCTCAATTATATTCCCCTGTGGTCCCATCCATGGTTCTATTCCTCTTCCCCATCCCAAAAAGCGGCAAAACCGTTCCACCCTGTTTTTGAGAACCTGAGTCTTTTCAAAATGGGCCCTCTCTATGCCCAAATCGATGAGCCCTACCGATATCTGTTCATCGCTGATTATACATATCATACATCCGAGAGCATAGAGTTGTACTTTATGGATGGTGATCAGCTCTCATGTACCAGTATTTTTGATCTCTTGCTTCATCCCGTAGAATTCCTCCTCTTTGTCAACGACCCCAATGATCCGAATGATCCGGTGGCGAAATACTGGATGGATCTCGGGGCGGACCCGGCCCTGTTTGGTGAAAACGATCCGCATATGGCTGCCCTTTTCGGCAGGGCATCGTTCAAGGTCGATCTCGACCTGCCCATCTTTGCTGACCCGAATCTAAGGTTCGGTGGTCATTTGGCGGAGAGGATCATCGAACAGGGCCATATGGGGTGGAAGGTAACCGTGAATGGAGCTGTTCAGGGGCAGCCCCTGCAGATCAATCCGCTCCCGGTGGACCCCTATGATGGTATGCCCACCTATCTGCCGGCAAACTATACCGCGGTCAAGACGATAGATGCCTATGCCAAGCCATTCTATCGTATGGACGTTGTGTTCGTTCTGGAGGGCGCGCTGTGGAACTCCGGTGTGTCGGTCTGGCCGAATGTGGCTGCACTGGATTACACGCCGCAGGATTTTGAAGACCTGATGGTGACCATCGAGGTGACCAACGGAATAGATTCGGAGGTCAGCATCTTTCCCATCACCGTACTTGATTACCCTGTGGAAAATTATGATCCTGTGCCGGCATCCGATGAGGTCGAACTGACAGTATATGTGGGAGAATCGTTTCGTTATGCTCTTTGGTGCATCGACCCGGATTGTTTCATCTTCTCACAGGCTTACAATCTGTATGGAGAGGTCCCTGACACCACGCATGTGCCTTGGAATGCCCCGGGCATGGCATTCAGGACTGACATGTCCTCCCTGGAATGGGACATTCCGGGGGACTACTCCATCAGCAACTTCAATCCATCCTCGGGGCTCATCTCATGGGTCCCGGTGCGTGAAGGGATTCATACTATGGTCGTGACCTGTTCGGACAACCATGGCGGTACCGCCGACATCGAATTGAAAATCTCCACTGAATGCCGCGGAGGCCCCTGCAATAATCCGCCCATCATCACAGGCGCTCCCACACAAATCCTGACAATCATTGCCGGACAGGAGTTCGTCCTGGGTCCACCCGATTTCTCAGTGGAAGATCCGGATTACGATGAGATCTACGCATCCTGCAATGTCGGTTCCTGCGAGAGGGATGGGGATGGCAACTTTGTGTGGAAATTTCAGAGCGACTTCCCAGGCTCTTATATGGTTGAGATCATCTTCCACGATATCAGAGGGGGACATGCAATAATGGAATTCTTTGTGGACGTGCAACCATGGTGGGTGAATCCTTCATGATACCCTTGCGGGAGAATTCAGGCGCGCGGTCACGGAGATGCTCAATGAGGAAGCGCTCGCCCAGGCCACATCCAGGTCTTCCATATGGATATCCCGGACAACTCTTGCCCGGCGGGCTCACAGGAGAAGATCCGGGGCATCTGTAGTCTCAGCCCAAAGGGCATCACCCCCGGTTCTGCTGACGCGTGATTATTTTATCCTGACGCCCCCTCGAATCAAAAATTGAAATCCTGTCATTGCGGAGGAAGCAACCCGGAGCAACCAAGCTTGCCAGGGCGAAGCGCAGCGGAGCCACTATGCTCCCCTTCCAAACTACCAAAAGGCCTTGCGACAACACGTTTAAAAAGCTTGCCAGGGCGAAGCGCAGCGGAGCCACTATGCTCCCCTTCCAAACTACCAAAAGGCCTTGCGACAACACCCTTAAAAAGCTTTGTTAGGGCAAGGTGCGGCGAAGCCTCTACGCCGACTTCTCCAGCAACCTATACATTATTATATACGTTCTCAGGTACAGATTCCTTAATGAATCCATACCGATGAAGATGAACTGCCTCTCAATCAATAATCCCTCACAGCGCCTTCACCGGCATCAGAACCGGTACACGATCCCCAGTGCATACCCGACTTCCTGGACCATGTTGACCTCCATCCGCAGGTGCATGTTCTCCAGGATCGGTGCATACACCCCGGCTGCGATCAGCATTGAGGTCTGGTCGTGATCCTGCCCGGGTGCCTCCAACTCGGAATAGAGGATGCCGAAGTTCAGGTAGGGCACACTGCGCACATACCGCCACTCCAGCCCGCCCGTGGCGATGATCCGCCGATGGGTGACATCCTCATCTTTATTCTCTCTTTCGTGCTTTGCCGTGCTGTACGAGAAGGAGATGGTGAAGTCCGCGGGCACCCCCATGGGAATGGCGCGCACTGCGTACGCCTTCCCCCCTATCCGGAAGGCAAGGGCGGGATCGAGGTCGTATGTCGTTCCGGCCAGCCGGACATCCATGTCCTGCCAGCTCAACCCGACGAAGATATCAAAGGTCTGGGGAAGGGAATAGCCGATCCTGGCGCCTCCCTGGGATACATCCAGCTCCTGGCCGTCCTTGGACTGCTCCTCGTAAAACTCCCACTCCAGCCTCATGTCGAATCCCGGGGGGTACCCCTGGGCGTACATCCTCGGTGCAGAGACGAGGAGCAGGCACAGTGAGACTCCCACAGAGATCAAAAGCATACGGTACTTGTGGTGCATTCTGGGCATCCTTTCTTTCTGTTACCAGCCGAAAACCGCCTTCTTGGCCTGCTTGCGGATCTCCTTTTCCTCGGACCACTCGATCAATCCGGTGGTGAGGTCCGCGAGTTCGAGGTTGATCTTATAGTAGACATCCTTCTTTCGATTCGCCGTCTTGACGATGGAGATGATATCCCCGTAGAGCATCAGGTCGGCACCCACCTGCTTCCCGATCGCGGTGCGGGTCCTTGGGTCCACCATCCCGGACTCCGATTGATACCGAAGCTGGTCGATCATCTCCTCGTTCACCTCGCTGACGGCGGTGAACCGCACCTTGCCCGACTTGAGCATCGCGGTCTTGATCTTGTCGGTGATCGCCTCGGTATCGATGTGCTCGGAGGTCTTGTTCCGGATCCTGCTCACGTATACCACCGGCCTTCCCTCGAGCACCGGGTGCACGAGGAGGGATTCAACCATCTTTTCCGCTATCGACTGAAGGTCGGTCGATCCATAGTCAACGCTTACGGTCTCCACAGCATCCGGGTCACCGTAGTTCACCCGCATCCCCCCGCAGCCTGCCACCAAAAAAAGGGCTGCGAAGAGCGCAGGCACGGCCATTCTCATGTTCATCATCGTCCCCCTCTCATCGAATGGGATGTGCCTCCCGTAGATTTACCCTGAACTTGACCGCCTCCGGGTTCGGAGCGGTGGCAACAATGGTTTTCACCTCCTGGCCATAGATCAGGACCGGGGTCCAATGCTCCTTTACGGACCCGATCTCGAAGCCGTTGTCGTCGAACCATTGGAATCGGTACTCGAAGTTGTAATTCCGGTCATTCTTGTTCATGACCTGCACCTGCGCCTGAAACAGGTCATTCAATCTCCGGCCGGTGATGTCCACGATCTGCAGATTCCGCGCAAGCTCCTGGTTGTTGATCAGCACGTATTGACTGAAGGAATAGTTCCCCTCCGGTGTGTAGGCAAGCTCCCCGATACCCACGTTGCTCGTGGTGGCGGAGCAGGCGCACAGGAGGGCCAAAAAAACAGCCGGCAGGAAAAAACGTTTCTTCATCGCTGCTTCCCCCTTATGTTTGGAAATGTCACCCATCGTCTATGAAAGATGGGCGACCATCCTCGATCCAATGGTACGGACATCCAGGATATGGTATCCCCCCGGTTGTATCTCCACCTCGACCTGCATGCTCCCCGCGCCTTCGACGAGATCCAGATGAACCACGTGCCTTCCCGGCGGCAACCGCAATCTGCCCGCCTGGATGGAAAGCGGGATGGTCAGCCAGGAACGGAGGTCTGCCCGTTCACTCACAATATTATATATAGTTGTCACCATGGAGGCAAGGCTCCCCCCCTTTCGTGATACCTCGCGGGAGGCGGTCGCCTTCACCAGCATCCTCGCCACCTGCCGGGTAACCATGCCGGGGATGCGCTCCCTGAGGGATTCCAGTGCCAGTGAATAGACGTCCACCAACTCCTGGGTTTCACACCTCTCCCCGCCGGCGGTGACCGCAAGATGCATGGGCGAAGGGGCGCCCTGGGCATAGACGGGAATCGCCATGATAACGACCTGCCCCTTGATCTCGACCGGCACCCTCAACTCCTGCAACTCGGGAATAAGCCCCTGATGATGGATAATGAAAAGCTCCCCGGTCTCCTTCCTCCTCTGCCCTCCCCCCGATCCCCATGAGGATTGCATCCGCTTCTCGAGCTGCGATACCAGGGGGCCAAGGTATTCCTGCCTCACCCCCAGGTCCCGGAGCCGCCGGTAATCGATGAGGGCCTCGTCAGGATACCCCTCCCTCTCATACAGCCATCCGGACAGATAGTAGACAAGGGGATTCAGGCTGAAGGAGGAGTAGTGTTCGGGCATACCGTACCGCGTTTTGTAGACATCCAGCACCTTATCCTCGGCCGCCTTGGCTTCGGGGGCATCCCTGAACTGGGCCGCCCTCTTCTCCTGCCACCGGTCAAATGCCTTCTTTTGCACCTGTTCGGCCTTCTTGATCTCGATCCTCGCCCCCTCCTGATCATTCTCCATGAGGTAGGCAAGCGCCAGGTAGAGGTGCACGAGGACCCGCTCGTAGGTCATACCCTGGTAGGTGATGAGATAATCGTTCACGGCAAGGGTGCCGATCTGTTCACTGACCTCCCTGACACTCACCGTTGGACGGTAGTCGAACCGCTCCATCATTTTCTCGGCTTCGAGCCATTCCGGGATGCACTTCCCGAAGTCCCCTTCCAGGTAGTACACCATGCCCGTTTCCATGGAATGCAGCAGTTGATCCTGACCTGACCGGACCCGGGCCTCCAGTTCCTTTACCGCCAATTGATCCCGACCCTCGATGAGATACATCCTGGCGCGGGATACGCGCATGGGGTAGTGGACCCATACGCTGGTCGAGCAGCCGAACGTGAGCATGAGGCACCAGGCCCCTATACATGCTATACCGGCATGAAACGTGAGATCCCTTTTCATCGCACCCATTCCATCATCCCGAATTCATCCCCCAACCGACATGTCCCTTCAATCAAAAGGCCAGGGGCCGAACACCAGATCCCTCAACTCCTTCCGGTCCCTGTTCCCTTCCCCCCCGGCACCCTCCTTCGGGTACCCCACAGCCAAAACCGCCATCAATTCATATGATTTTGGAGCGTCGAGGAGTTCCTTCACCTCCCGCGCCCTGTTGAGGATCTCGCCCATCCAGCACGCCCCCAGTCCGATTGCCTGGATTTGAAGGAGCATGTTCTCTATGCATGCGCCAACGGCAAGGATATCCTTTTCCCGTGAGTAGCTCGCCTCCTGGTCGAGAAACACGGCAATGGCGGTGGGCGCCTGCAGGATGATGGAGGAATACTTGGTCATCGATGCGAGCTTGAGAAGCGCATGTTCCTCCTCCACCACCGCAAACCTCCACGGCTGGTTATTCAAGCCGGAAGGCGCCCAGCGACCCGCCTCCAGGATCGAGGCCAGGGCCCCACGCGTGACGTGGCGTGATTCGAATCCCCTGATACTCCTCCGGTTAAGGATTACCTCCAGCACCCCGGCCCCTTTCTCGTCCATGTCCCCCTCCCCTACAATTTCAACAATATCCATCTCTCCTCAGCCACGATTAGTGACTATTTATTGTAATATACATGAAACGAAATTGAAATCATACCCCAAAGAATACCCCGGAATAATACCTCAGGAAAAGGCATCCAAAAACCCTGAAGCGACACCCCCTGCCACGCACAATACCCCGCGCCTCCTGCGCAGAGAGCACCCAATCGGATTCCTTAACCCATGAAACGCGAGTGCACCCATTCGTTCCCTGCAACGATATCCTTCACTCCCTGCCGAACAAAGACCACAGCAAAAAAATCAGTGAGTCACCTTCTTTCATGTACCATCGAATAAGCGGAGAGCAAATGCCGAATAAGAGGCATACTGTTAAGCCATAATTATATTATTAAAAAAATGATAATCGAAAATATTTTGTTTTACTTACCGATTAAAACCCTGCATATCATGGGTTCCATTGGGAAGGCATGAACTTTTTTAACAACAATTAAAGGCAGGTAAACCAGGTGGTTTCAGGGTTGGTGTAGAGGCCTCGCGTACATTGCGGATGTAAAGGTCATAGCAGAAGGGGGTTATTGTGGACCTCGATGACAAAAGGGAATTGATCAAGGATTTTGTCGATGAATCCTGTGAGTTCATTGACGGGTTTGAAGGCCTGCTCCTTGAGCTGGAGCAGGGGGTGGGAGGGACCCCGGACGCAAATCTGCTGAGCGAGATCCTGCGGCAGCTTCACACCTTTAAGGGCAATTCCGGGATGATGGGGTATTCCCACCTCCAAACCTACGCCCACCGGATGGAGGACCTCTTCAAGGCGCTCCAGGCTGGTGATGCAGAGTGCGATGCAGAGCTCGTCGAATTTGTCATGCAGTGCACGACCATCATCCGCACCGCTATTGATCAAATCTCTAAAGACACCAGCGTCGAGCCCTCCCTTGCCAAAGAAATTGAGGCACTGGAGGCATTTCTTGACCAAAGGCGGGAGAGGGAATCCGAAAATACGGTGATTCATCACGTCGCCTCGGCCAAGGAGCACTTCAATCCCTTTGCGCAGAAGACCAATCTGCTCAAGGTCGATTTCGAGCGTATGGATCACCTGCTGAACCTGATGGGAGAGATGGTCATTCAACGAACCCGCCTCGGGCAGATTGATGTCCAGTTCAAGGAGGCATTCGGGGAACGGGGAGTGGTGATGGACCTTTCCAACACCGCGGAGCAGATGGGCAAGGTCACCACCGAGCTTCATGAGGCCATCATGAAGGTGCGGATGCTCCCCATTAAGCAGGTGTTCATGCGGTTTCCCCGATACGTAAGGGACTTTTCCCGTGAAAGGGGAAAGGAGATCAACCTCCGGTTCGAGGGTGAGGAAACGGAGCTCGACAAGACCGTGATCGATGAGATCGGGGAGCCCCTCATGCACCTGATCCGCAACGCCATCGACCATGGTATCGAAAAACCCGAGGAGCGAAAGGCATTGGGGAAGCCTCCGGCAGGGTTGATCAAGCTCAAGGCATACCAGGAATCAAGCCACATCATCATCACCGTCGAGGATGACGGCAAGGGCATTGATGAGGAAAAGCTGCGCACAAAGGCCGCACAATCCGGACTCCTTAAAAAGAATGAGACATCCTCACAGGATCTCATGAACCTGATCTTCATCTCCGGTTTCTCAACCGCAGAGCGCGTTACCGAGGTCTCAGGCCGCGGTGTGGGGATGGATGCAGTCAAAAAGAGCCTGGCAAAAATCAACGGTTCCATCGAGGTCGAAAGCATTATCAACATGGGGACCCGTTTCACCATCAAGCTTCCCCTTACATTGGCCATTATCACTGCACTCATGGTTGACGTCTCCGGCGAGCAATACGCCATTCCCCTCACCTCGGTGGTGGAGAGCATTCGCATCGGGGATGAAGAGATCCATCTCGTCAACAACCGGGAGGTGACCCGGGTCCGGGACCGCATCCTTCCCCTTGTCCGGGTGTCCGACCTGTTCGGGCTTGCTCGGGCCGCACACAAAAAGGGGAACTATGTGGTGATCGTTCAGAGCGGCATCCGTGAAATGGGTATCGTCGTGGATGCCCTCCTCGGGCAACAGGAGATCGTGATCAAGGCCCTGGACGACTATATCAGTGGCTCGGCAGGGATTGCAGGGGCCACCATCCTGGGAGACGGAAAGGTGGTCCTCATCCTGGATGTCCTCGAGATGATCAATGAAGTCAGGGAATTCCATGAACAGGAAAAGCCATTGGAGGTACAGAATGCTTAAAAAGGTATTGATTGTGGAGGATTCGGCCCTCCAGGCCAAGATGTACCGGATGGTGTTCAGCTCATACCAGGGATGTGAGCTTCTCTTTGCCGAAAACGGCATCGAGGCCATGAACCAGCTTGCCCTGCAAGGGGATATCGATCTGATCATCTCGGATATCAATATGCCCAAGATGGATGGCATCACCTTTCTGCAGGCCATGAGCAGGGAAGGCTACAGTCACATTCCGGTCATCGTCATCAGCACCGAGGACAAGGACGATGACATCCGGAGGGCCATCGATCTGGGGGCGAAGGCATATGTGAAAAAACCCTGGAAACAGGACGACGTGCGGGCAATCGTCAACCGGATAAAGAACTGGAACTGACAAGGAGGAAGCAATGGGAGAAAAGGGAAGAAAAAAACGGGAGGCACACTCACAACCCCCACCCCTGCCCTCATGCGGGCTTGCAGAGGATATCCTGAGGCCGGATCTCTCCTCTGAGACCAAGGCGTCCGAGGGGCCCGGCACAGGAAGAAACAGAGCACAAAAAAAGGGGGAGAAGGAGGCCATGGAGCAACCCCCACCCCTGCCCTCATGCGGCCTTGCCGAGGATATCCTGAAGCCGGACTTTTTTGCCGAAATGAAGACTGCGGAGAAGCAGGAGCAGAGAAAATCAGGAAACAACAGCACCATCAGGAGGGAAGGATTGACAAAATTCGTCACCTTCTTCCTTGACGCAGAGGAATATGCCCTTCCCGTCTCACAGGTCAGGGAGATCAAGCGGGTGGGAGAGATCACCCGGGTTCCCAATGCACCTCAGCACATCAGGGGCGTGATGAACCTTCGGGGGCGGATCGTCCCGGTGCTCGAGCTCAAGAAACGCCTTCAACTCGGGGAGGCGGCCATCGACATGGACAGCAGGATCGTGGTGGTGGAGCAGGGAAACAGGGTGCTCGGGCTTATGGTGGATCGGGTCTCCCAGGTCATGAACATCGCAGCCGAGCAGATCGACAATGCCCCGGAGGAGGTGGTGCAGGTGAATGAAAACTACCTCAAAGGGGTGGGAAAACTTGACGAGCGGATGATTATCCTGCTGGACCTCGAACAGATAACGGGGAAGGAGGTGGAGTCATAATTAAGGAATCAGGGGGCAAGTCTCTATGCCTTATGCCTTTTCGTATTGCTATCTACGATCATAATTAAATTTTTCCCCTATTTGTAAGAGCGAGGGAGGGACTGCACAAAGTGAATGTAATTGTTTGGTTTACCTTCCAATGTTGAGAAGACATACGGAGGTGTAAATCCGGGATCGGCTTTTCCCATTTCTTACCCAGGAACAAGCCGAAATGGTCAAGAATCGAGGTTGCCGACACTGAGAAACAAACAGAGAGCACAATGGAGGGAGGAAAGATGAAATTCACAATCGGAACAAAACTCATCGGGGGATTTATCATCGTATCACTTTTAGTCGCGATTGCCGGAGGTTTGGGACTCTCTGCCATGAAGCGTATAAGCACTGCAGCAGATCAAGTAATCAACGAGGAAGTACCAATCGTCAAGGAAACCCTGAACCTGAAAGCCTATTCTGTTGTTGCCCGGGATGCCATGGCGGAGTATCTCCTGAAAGATACGGACAAGATCGAAGAACTCACCGACATTAATTCCGAATTCAGGAACACCATCCAGGCAATCGAAATGCGCACCCAGGCCATCATTTCAGGGAATGAAGACCTGCATATCAAGGCGGCATCGTCGGACTCAAAGATCATCCCAAGCTGTAGAGAGATCCTCAGCATCAATAATAAATTAAAAGACAACGCGAATGAGCTCATGAAGACTCACCGAGAGGCCCTCGAGTTGAAGACTCAGCCCGGAGCCAAGATGGAAGAAATGGATGCCATGGCAGATGAACTTCTCGATACTGCCAGGGAAGAAAATTTTTCCGTTGAAACAATTACCTCTCTCTGGGCACAGGTAATGGCGGTAAATGATTTCCTCATCACCGGGGAAGACGAAGAAATAAAGGCCTTCAAGGAATCGTTTGATATTGTTCGCTCCGATCCAAAATACTATACCATCAAATCGATGCACTCCAAGGTCACCCAACTGGGTGAAGAGACGATCAATCTCTTCAAAGAATACAAAAAAAAGGCGGATACCACGTTCGCCCTCATGGAGATTGTTGATGAAACCAGTGAACAGCTTATGGATCTTTCCGATCATGTCTCCCAGGAGGCAATCAGAGGCATGAACGAATCCGTTCTCTCCGCCCAGGGGGTGAGAAAGGCCTCTCAAAATCTGCTTATATCAATTACGACAATTGCGCTTATATCAGCCATCTTGATTGGTTTCCTCCTCGCCAGAGGGATTACAAGGCCGATCTCCCTGTGCGTGGAATTCGCCAAGCAGGTGGCCCGCGGCGACCTCTCCAGGCAGGTGGAGATCAATACCCAGGACGAGACCCGCGACCTGGGCGACGCCCTGAACGGCATGTTCGGGTACCTGAAGGGTATGGCGGAGGTGGCCGACGGGATCGCCGGGGGCGACCTCACCATGCACGTGAAGCCCGCCTCCGAGCACGACGTGTTCGGCAACTCCTTTACCAGGATGGTGGGGAGTTTGCGGGACATGGTCGGCAAGGTGCGCACCTCCTCCGAGTCGGTGGCGAGCGCCGCCGACGAGATCTCCGCAGCCACGGACCAGATCACCAAGGGGGCCCAGAACCAGGCGAGCGCCTCGGAGGAGACCGGCTCCACCATGGAGGAGATGTCCGTACAGATCCAGAACGTGGCAAAGAACGCCGAGGGGCTTGCCCGGAACGTGGACGAGACCACCAGCTCCATCCAGCAGATGGGGAGCACCGCCGAGGGTGTTGCCAAGATGGCCGAGTCCATGGCGAGCAACGTGGCGGAGACCAGCTCCACCATCGAGCAGATGATCGTGACCCTGGAAAAGACCGCAGCCAATGTGAGTGAGGCGGACAAGCTCTCCAAGCAGGCGAGCGATGAGGCAGTCAACGGCGGTGACGCGGTCATGAAGATGGTGGAGGGGATGAAGATCATCGGCGAGATGATGGGGAACATCACCGGCGTAATCCAGAGCCTGGGACAGCGCTCCGAGGCCATCGGCTCCATCGTGAAGGTGATCGAGGAGATCGCCGACCAGACCAACCTGCTCGCCCTGAACGCCGCCATCGAGGCCGCCCGGGCAGGCGAGGCGGGACAGGGATTTGCGGTGGTGGCGGACGAGGTGCGCAAGCTCGCCGAGCGGTCGGTCAAGGCCACCAAGGAGATCGGCGACGTGATCAAGCAGGTGCAGGCGGAGACCACCTCTGCGGTGAAGGCGACCGAAGAGGGTGCAAAGAGCTCCAGGGAGGGATTGGGCCTTGCCGATCAGGCAGCGAGCGCCATCGCCCGGATCATGGATTCGGTAAAGTCCACCTCCAACATCATGCAGGAGATCTCACGGGCCACCACCGAGCAATCCACCGCGGCAAGGAACGTGGTGGCAGCGGTGGAGGAGATGAACAGGCTCACCCAGTCGGTCACCCAGTCCACCAGCGAGCAGGCTGCCGGCATCCAGCAGGTGGTAAAGGCAGCGGAGGCAATGAGCCAGCTCACCGAACAGGTGAAGAACGCCACCACGGAGCAGAAGAGAGGCGGCGACAACGTGCTCAAGGCGGTGGAGAACATCAGCGAGATCGCCAAGGGAAACCTTTCGGCGGTGGAGCAGCTCTCCCGTTCCGCCAAGGACATGGCCAGGCAATCAGAAGGGCTTCAGGAACTGGTCCAGACATTCAGGCTGAGCTAACAGGCGATCGTGAAGAAGTGTGACGGGGGGGTTGATTCGGATGCACCTGGCAACCGGTTGTGACGGGGATTCGATTCGAATTACCTATTAATCCGGTTGTGACAAGAAGTGTGAATCGGATGTACCTGATCGCAAGGTTATGACAGGGTGAAATTGTGACAGGGGTTTGATTCGAACATACCTGTTCGCAGCGTAGCGACGGAGATTGCGATTCGAACATACCTGTTATTGTTTAAAGTTGTGGGAGGGACACGCAATGATCGGGCAGATGAGCAAGGCGAGCGACACAAACCAACTGGTCACCTTCCGCCTGGGCCAGGAGACTTACGGAATCGATATATTCAAGATCAGGGAGGTGATCCACCTCAAAAGAATCAATGCAATTCCGAATGCCCCGAAGTTTGTGGAAGGGGTGATCGATGTCCGCAATCAGATCATACCGGTGGTAAACCTGAAAAGGCGCCTGGGAATCAAGGACGATAAAAACGAACGGCAGCGGATCGTTATACTGGACCTCGATGATCAATTCCTGGGCGTCATCGTCGACGACATCTCAAAGGTCCTCAAGCTGGAGACGGAGCGCTACGAGACCCTTCCCGACATGGTGATGGACTCGCGAGAGAAGGCATGCATCACCAGACTGGCGAAAACCGAGGATGGCCTGATCATCGTCATTTCCCCTGAGCGAATCCTGACCAGAATCGAAAAAAAGGCCCTCAAGGATTTCGAACAGGCACACGAGCAGGCCCTTACGGAGGCATCAGCCGCATAGTCACGGCCGGAATAGCAACTGCACATGTCGTTGTTTGCACCGGCATGCCATTCCACCCGAATGAGGAGACAACGGGGACCCGTACATGGCACATTGTTCATCCGATGTGTTCGAAGATCTTCAGAAGCTCATCTACGATCATTGCTCCTTGCGATTTTCGCCCTCCCGGCTGAACGGCCTGAAGACATACCTTTCGGAGAGGATGCACAGGCGGGAGCTTTCCTCGCTGGAGGACTATTACCGCCTCCTCCGGAGGGACAATGAGGAATTCGATGCACTCGTCAACGGCATCACCACCAAGGAGACCTATTTCTTCCGCCTCCCCGATCAATTCAAGGCGATCACCAGCCTGGTCATCCCCCGGATCGAACAGCGGCTTTTGCAGGATGCCCAGCGGGTGATCACCAAACAAGGCTGGTCCGGCCCCCGCATCATTCCCTTCCGGATCTGGAGCACCGGGTGTGCGACCGGTGAAGAGCCTTATTCCATCGCCATGACCATCCTGGAAGGCCTCAGGTATCCGAAGGCATGGAAGGTGGATATCATGGCAAGCGACATCAGCAGGGAGGCGGTGACCACTGCATGCACCGGGCGTTATGAATCCGATGTGCTGAAACGCATCCCTGTACAGTATCAAAAACGGTATCTGAGACAGTCCAACGGCAGTGCAGTGATGGGTGATGATCTCAGGGAACGGATCGCGTTCCGTATCTTTAACCTGCGTAATCTCGCCCCGCGGCGAGGGTGCCCCTGCACCTTCACAAAGCTGGACGGGACCAGCGACATGATTGACCTGCATGAGTATTTCGATATCGTCTTCTGCAGGAACGTCATGATATATTTCGATTTCGCTGCCCAGCAGCAGCTCATCGATCGACTCTATGCATGCCTGAAACCCGGGGGGTATCTTTTCACCGGGGATGCGGAACTCCTCCACATCTATCAGCACCGATTCCAGACCCTGGAATGCGAAGGCGCCTACTTTTACCATAAACCGGAGGGGCAGCCATGTTAAGGAAACCGCACACAACGAATCTTCTCGAAGGGGCACCCGCACGGCTGCGCTCCAGGGTCGAGGAGACACGCTATGCAGCGGTTAAGGAACTATCCCGGATCCAATCGGTCGATGTGCTCCCCCATCTCTTGAAAGCGGTCGGAGACACAAGCTTAAGGATCAGGGAGGAGGCCCTGCAGGGCATCTGCTCCTTCCCGCAGGAGGTGATCTTTCCAAGGCTCGAGGATTTATTAAGGGACCAGGAGCATGCGCATTTCCGTACCGCGGCCATGGAGGCATTTCCGCGCTACGGCAAGGAGGCAACTCCCTGGCTTCTCGGATTGCTCAAGGATGGCGATGAGGAGGTCCGCATGTTCAGCGCCGCCATCCTCGGGGACATCAGGGACCCGGCAGCAGTGGAGGATCTCATTAATGCCCTCAACGACCCGGATGATAATGTAAGGCATGCATCCGCTGAAGGCCTCGGCAAGATCGGGGATGCACGGGCGGTGCGCCCCCTCATAGACTGCCTTCACCAGGACTTCTGGATTCAATACCCGGCAATCATCGCCCTCGGAAGGATCGGTGACCCCTGTGCCATCGAACACCTCCTCCCGCTTCTTGATGACGAGATGCTCCGGCAGGCGGTGGTCGAATCCCTCGGACAGATCGGTGATGTTGCGGCAATCCCCGCGCTGACGGGGGCGCTTTCCTGCAACGATCCTGCCCTACGGAACGATACGATCGCCTCTCTGGTCAATATCCAGCGAATGGCAAAACCGAAGGGAGGGTGTCTGCCGGGCATCAAACACGCCCTCAGGAATGGCGATCTGATCGAGCATTTGCTGCGCTCCCTCCAGGACGGCGATCTGGAGATACGGAGGAATGCCGTCATCGCACTGGGATGGCTCAAGGATAAACGGGCAGTGGCGCCCCTCGTGGCACTCATGACCAGCTATGACCTGGAGGAATATGTGGTCGGAGCCCTGGTTTCCATCGGCGACGGCGCTGTTCCCTGCATCATCGAAGGGCTCCACAACCCAGATCCGAGAATCAGGGCATGTATCATCCGCTGCATCGACTGGATAGGAAACAGACAGGGGGTAGAGGCCTGCATCCCCTGCCTCAAGGATGAGAACATTGAGGTACGCAATCAGGCGGCAATGGCCATGGCAGGGTGGCTGGATCTGGCGGCGATAGAGGATGGTCTCTTCGAGTCCCTTTCCGACCCTGAGCCGGAAATGAGATCCCTTGTGGCGGAGATCCTGGGGAGGTCCTCATCGAAGCGCCTGGTCGACAGGCTTTTGCCCGAACTCTTCGTGAAGGACCGCTCAAGGAGGCTCCTTGCAATCACTATCCTTGGTCGATTAAAAAATCCCCGCACCTGCAGTCCCCTCAAGGGTCTCCTTGAAGACCCGAGCGACGAGATACGGTCCGCGGCGTATATCGCACTGAGCAGCCTGACGGTTAAAGGGCTTTCCGAAGAGCTCCTCGCGAGGGGAATCACCGATGCAAGTCCCAGGGTGCGCAAGGCCGTTGCATCGAGCATCACCGCTGAAACGGGAACTCCGCTCGAAGGCACGCTCCTCGTGCTCCTCGGGGACCAGGACCAGGATGTCAGGCTTGCGGCAATCGAGGCGCTGGGGAGGATCGGCGATCCGTGCTGTGCCGAGGATCTTGTCCGGGCCTTTTCCGATACGCCTAAGCACCTGGGTCTTGCAATCCTGAGGGCCATGGGGAACCTCCGCACCGCGAGGAGTCTCCGCTTCCTCACCGGGTTCCTCAAGAGACACGACCGTGACCTGAAACGTGTGGCCATCGAATCACTGGGGATGCTCAAGGACAAAGGATCAATCCCCGACCTGATCGTGGCCATGGATGATTGCGACTGGAGTATCCGCAGCGCCGCCGTCCAGGCCCTTGCACAAATAGGGGACCGGCGATGTTCGGGCGCGCTCCGCAAAAAATTGAAGGACCCGGACGATATTGTCAGAAAGGAGGCGGTCCGTGCCCTGGGTATGCTCGGAGACCAGGCAGCGGCAAATGCCCTGCTTCCGTTCCTGCACGACGAGCACGTTCAGGATGAGGTCCTGAATTCCCTGGAGACGCTTGGGATCCCTGATCTGGTGGCCTTTGCCGAGCACTTCAGACGGTCGAATGCCCGGCTCAAGTGCCGCCTTATTGCCCTGCTCGGACGGCTCAGGGAGCCGGGGATGGTCGAGTTTCTCACCGGGATACTGGACGAGGAGTTTTTCACGGTACGATGCTGGATAGCCAAGGCCCTCGGCAACCTGGGGGACCCGCGGGCGATCCCACCCTTACGCAGGCTCCGGAAGGAAGACCCAAGCGAAGAGGTGCGGAAGGAGGCCACGGCTGCCCTGAAAAAATTGGGGGACAGGCGATGATGTACGAGTTCGAAATTACCGAAAAGGAATTCCGCCTGATACGGGATCTCATCCACGAACGATTCGGGATCTTCTTCAAGGACGAAAAACGCTCGTATATCCAAATGAGGCTCTATGCACGCCTGACGAGCCTTGGATTCGGTTCCTTCAGCGAATACATCAACTTCGTCAAATACGACCCTCATGCACACGAGGAACTCCTGCGGATGATCTCGCTGCTGAGCAACACCGAAACCTACCTCTTCCGCGAGCTGCCCCAATTGCTGATCTTTCGTGACCACCTCCTGCCGGAATTCAAGGAAAAGGCCATCGCCAGGAATGAAAAGACGCTCAAGATCCTCTCGGCAGGGTGCTCTTCCGGAGAGGAGGCGTACACCCTTGCCATGCTGACCCATGATTCGGGCTCCTTCTTCTGGGGGTGGGACATCACCATAACCGGGATGGACATAAACGAAAGGGCACTTGAATCCGCCTGCCACGGAATATATTACGAACGGTCATTCCGGATGACCGACCCGGCGTACCAAAGGAGATACTTTACAGCGAACTCCGGCGATTTTTTGGTCAAGGAGAACATACGAAGGATGGTCTCGTTTATGTGCGGGAACATTGTCACCCCCCTCCCTATCAGGGATTTCGATATCATCCTGTGCAGGAATGTGCTCATCTATTTTTCCGAGGAAAAGACGAAAACCGCCATAGGCAATCTCCATGACGCCCTGCGTCCCGGAGGCTGTCTTCTGCTCGGACATTCGGAGACCCTGACCGGGATATTCGACGAATTCGAAACACGACGTTTTCCAGAAACCATCATCTACCAGAAGAAAGAACGTTAAGGATATGTCTTCGCGCAGAATAGGCGTATTGATCGTTGATGATTCGGCCTTCATCCGCAAGGCCATGAAACGGATGCTCGGCTCCGATCCGGCAATCAAGGTTGTCGGAGAGGCACGCGACGGGTACGAGGCAATCCAAATGGTCAAGGGGCTCAACCCGGATGTGGTCACCCTGGATGTGAAGATGCCGGACATGGACGGCCTCCAGGCGCTTGAACGCATCATGCGCGAACATCCCGTCCCCGTTCTCATGGTCAGTTCCCTGACCAGCGAGGGAGGCGCCGTTACCCTCAAGGCGCTGGAGATGGGCGCCGTGGATTTTATCGACAAGTCCTCCTGTCATACCGCCATGGACATTGCCGACATTGCCGCATCCCTCATCCAGAAGGTCAAGGTGATTGCAGGAGTGGACCTGAAAAAGGTTGTGGAGTCAATGCCGGAACACAGGCCGGTGTCGCCGGCCACCCCTTCCGCACTCAGCGCGACCCGGGATGAGAGCCCTGCCCTCCTGGTGGCCATAGGTACCTCCACGGGGGGGCCCATGTCCCTGGAGAAGGTTCTTACCCCGCTGCCTGCGAACTTTCCCGGCACCATCCTGGTGGTACAGCACATGCCCCTCGGATTCACCGGTTCCCTCGCCCAGCGCATGAACAACCAATGCCCCATGGAGGTGAAGGAGGCGGAGGAGGACGATCCGCTTTGTCCGGGAAGGATCTATATCGCGCCCAGCGGGTATCATCTCAAGCTCAGGCGGTCATTGAACCGCTACCATGTGGTCTTGAGCAAGGAACCCCGGGATATGCCCCATTGCCCATCCGTGGATGTCATGATGGAATCGATCGCGCAGACGTGGCATGGAAGGATGATGGGCGTGGTCATGACCGGGATGGGACATGACGGTTCAGAGGGGGTCAAGGCCATGAAGCAGCGGGGAGGAACCATCCTCGCCCAGAACGAAGAGACGTGTGTGGTCTACGGCATGCCAAGGGCCGCATACCTCACCGGGTGCGTCGACCGGATGCTCCCCCTCTATGAGATAGCCAACGCAATATGCCTGTTCGCACGTTAAAGAAAATATCCACGCCTCGACCTGTTGCATGGAGTCCTGACCTTCCCCGGATTGGATGCGACGGGTGTTCGGATCATGACCATTCCCTTTCCCAGCCGAATCCTGTAAATGGCCGATAACCGGAGCACGCCCAAAAGGATACCGAAAGGCTTTATTATAAGAGTGAACAAGGGGTGTGGTGTTGCACTGTTTTAGTGTTGTGCCCTCCTTATTGCATCATCGCGCAATATTCGCCCGTTCCCCCGTGCGGGGACAAATCTTTTTTATCATTAATATCAATTAGTTATAATATTGCAGTGCTATGGGCATACGAAATGCAATTATACTATAACAAATCCCAACAATGACCAAAACTATACCTGAGGCAATTAATACATCGTTCTTAACTGCTCTAAATCTCAAAAAACGGACTTTGTGAAAGGGGGTTTCCAAATGTTGTATCAATTGGTGTGGGTTCCGGTCCTTGGCAGCCTGAGCGTTCTGTGTGTCCTACTCTGCAACCGGGCGTAATGCTCTTTTAAAGGGAGGCATCCGGCAAGAGAACTCGTAAAAAATTAATCGTTCTTCATGACCTCTTCCCGGGCAGACCCTGAAAGGAGCCCTTTTTCAAATCTAAATCCAACACAGTATATATCGATAACCTGTTACATTGAGATATTTGTTTAACAATGAGCGCTTTTTCCTAAAGGCTTCCCCTACGTATTTCTTTTAAGGCACTATCTCCTCCAAAAGGGGTACCGGATCCGGTACCCCTTTCTCTTTTTTCGGCGACGAACGGGATACAAGAGCGAAACAGCATCACTTATCCGGCATCACAGGTGCTCGACTCATTGTATGAGGGAAGTGGGGCCGCTTAAAAAAATATGCTGCATCACATCCCCTTACGTAATTTTTATACGCAACCGATCATATTTTTTCCTTCCATCCCACAACAACTGCGTTCCCGCCTTCCGGGCCACATAACAGCATAACGATTTAACCTTTTGTTAAATATATAGTTCTTGAGAACAATCCCCATGGCATCTCCAAAAGTCGATCCCGCACTGCAATGGCATTGTATTTGCTCAACCTTACATTCGACAATATATCACTCTAATACCGATGGTAATAGTAACAGGCGAAGTTCTATAAGGAGGTCGATGTCGTTTACCCACAAGCAGTTATTCGAGATTGGTTAACGTGCAAGGTTAGTTAACGCGGCAACGTAAGGATGGAAATCATGATGAGACTCAACGTCAGAAGCATCGCCCACTTTTTGAGCCTTCTCCTTGTCATTCTTCTCCTTTGGGGCAGCAAAGGATTCCTGATTGCAAATCCCCTGGTGAGCGCACCGATTCTGCTTCTCTTTTCCATTCTCTATCTCGTCATCGGGCTGACGCTCGATTCCTCGTTCTTCGTCTATCCTGCGGTGGCCCTTTTCACCCTTGCTTACTATCTTGGCGCATATCACCTGCATCCCTATCCCATTCACGCACCGCTCCTCTCGGTCATCCTGGTCGGGATATTTCTGTGGGCCGCCTTCAAGTATCAGACGAAAAAAATCCTCTTTGCCCCTTTCAGACACGGCGCATACGGATTGGTAATATACTTCACCATATTCCTGCTCGGCAAGGCGAATCATTATGTCCGGGCGGACCAGCTTATTCCGATGATCACCTTTGGCTCCTATGCGCTGGCGATCGGCATTCAAGGCCTCATTGACAAAAGGAGACGTTTTCGCTACTGGTCACTGATCAATGCATCCCTTGCATTTCTGTTTGCCCTGTATTCAATCAACCGGATCCCGCTGGGACACTATAGCATCTACCTCATGGCCTTCTTTGTCAGTATGATGCACATCGGCACCCTTGTTCACAGGAGGATGGGGTTCGGGGAGGCGCAACCGTTCTATTGGGTGGGGTTCTTCGGCCTTGCTTTCGGCCCGCTTTACTCCGTGCACAATCCGGGCATTCTCCTTTCACTTCAGGCGTTCTATGCACTTCATTTCTGGGAAATACACTATGAAATCAAAACAATAGAGCAAGGGGCCGTTACAAAGTGTAAAACATGCCGCGTATTCACTATGATGGTATATCCCTTGACCTTTGTCTGCCTTGCCCTGATCATCCAACAGCATTTTCCCATAACCTTTGCGGTCATCGGAGCCTGTCTCATCTTCGCATTCCTCTACTTCAAGATCGCCCACGATCGTCGTGATTCCTGGAGGGGAAGGGACCTGTTCTTTGTCATTACCGGTACCATGTTTCTCACCATTGCATACCTCACCGGCCTGTTTCTCCTCCTGAATCCGACCATCCATCCGTGGGCACTGCTTCTGTCCGTGCCGCTGGTGTGGCTCCTGCTCGCCATGGGGCGTATCTATACACACATAAAAAGCCAACAACTGGGAAGGGCTTTCTATTGGGTGCATTATGCAGTCATGGCAGTGTGTCTCGCTATGCCACTGTTTTTTAGAGCACAAAATATCACCGTTCTGCTGGTGCTCGACAGCGCCTTCCTGGTCACCTGCCTCATGATGTACCTTATGGAACGTTGGTGGGGCTTTCTCTATGCCCTCCCCCTCACCCTGACCTATCTCTACTATCTGGCACTTCAGGAGGCCTTTGTCCCCCCACACTTCATCAGCCCGGCCTTCATCATTCCGGGGATCATTATCGTGTCCTTCGCCATCTGGCTGGTCAGAAAATCATCCCGATGGCAGGGGATCTTTTTCCTCTGGTTTTATACCCTCAGTTTCTGTGCACTGATCACCCTTGATTGTTTTCATGTTACCATGGGGTACAGTCTGGCACTTTGGGGAGTCCTCTACCTCCTGGTGGGCACCTTCGCCAGGCTCCCTTCGGAACATCAGGGGTCATACTTTACCACCGCCGGACATACCCTGACCCATGCAGCCGCACTCGCCATCCTCCTGTTCTCCGCTCCGCAGGCAACGCTCCACGTATTCCTCATCATCGGCGTGCCGTATTTGATGATCTATCTCCATACGAGGAGGGAAAGACACCTTTATACCGTTGCCGTTGCAGGCACAGTCAGTTACTTTCTCACCTTCCTGCACGGTCTTCCCTGGGACCTCGCCTGTCTGGGATCGGTGCCCCTGGTCGCGCTCCTCTACGGCACCTGGGTCGCCATGGATCAGCGCCACCAAAAAGGCGCCGGCGTTCCACTCAAACGGGTCGGACATGCAACGGCCATCGTTGTCACCCTCATGCTCATGTTCAATCTCTCCACGGCGACTGCCGGAGTGGCCATCACCGCATTCACGCTCTATGCAGTGATCTATTGCCTGCTCGCAATGCTTTACCGGACATACGATCTCATATTCCTGGGCATCGGCTTCGGCTCGCTGATATATTTCGAGATACTGGGTATCCCATCAACCATGCAGCCGGAAAGACACCTCCAGCTCTTCAGCCTCATCATGATCCCGCTGTCAGCCATCGGTTATTGGTTATGGAGGCGCACAAAGGAGGCATGGTCACTGCCCCTGCTCGATGCCGCGGTGATCGTCTCCCTTATCACCACACTCCTGTCCCTGTCCCAGGGCTTTGTGTGGACCACCCAGGTGATCCTGATCATCAGCGCCGTGCTGTTCATGCTCCTGTCCCTGGTCCTCAAAAAGGACCTCTACATCTTCCTCACCACGCTCTGTCTGGGGCTCTCCGCATACAATTCGCTCGTAGCCACAAAGAATAAATTCGTCATCGATCTGGTGGTCTACTCGATCTATGCCCTGATCTTCATCGGGATCTTCTTCTTCCTTCCGGTATTCAAGCGTATCCTCAATTTCCGGGGACCCCGTTACATGTTCAGGGCGATCAACTGGAAGGCGGTGCTCTTCTATGGATCATTCGGGGCGGTCATCGTGATCGTGTTCGTGTTCCTCTACTCCCTCCAGCTTGCCAATTTCCCCGGATTCTGTACCAAATGCCACTTCATGAAACCCTATGCCGAGGCATGGGAGCATTCCACCCACAAGAATGTCAATTGTGTTGACTGTCATTACGAACCGGGACTGAGACCGGTCGTTCAGGGAAAGATCAACGGACTGGTCTCGGTGGTCAAATATGTCACCAAGACCTATGCCATCAAGCCAAATTCGGAAATAAGCGACGCAAGCTGCCTGCGAATCGGTTGCCACGACCGCATGGAGCTCCATAGCGAGATTACATTTAAAAACGACATCAAATTTAATCACTATCACCACCTCAAAAATCTCCGCAGGGGCAAACTACTTCGCTGCACCACCTGCCATTCGCAGATCGTGCAGGGTGAGCACATCACGGTCACCGAATCGATCTGCTTTACCTGTCATTTCAAGGGCAGGAACAGGCAGGGGGTGGGGATCGGACGGTGCATGATCTGTCATGATAATCCCTCCGAGCCGGTGCTCTATCATGGGGTGGAATTCGATCACCGTTCATTCCTGGAAGGGAAACCCGATTCCATTTGTATCGACTGCCATGCAGGGGTTACGCAGGGGGAAGGCGAAGTCCCCACGGAGCGTTGCTTTTCCTGCCACATGGAGCAGAATCCGGATCTGAGCGACCCTGAATTTCTTCATATCGAGCATATTACCAACCGCAAGATCGAATGCTTCGAGTGCCACCTGGATATACGGCATGGGATAAAGGCCATGTCCCACCAGATCAAGTGGGATTGCAACGAGTGCCACAAGTCATCCCACACCATCGCCGAAAAGATGTACCTGGGCATCGGGGGCATCGGCATTACCGGGGAGCCTGACCCGATGTTTTCGGCCAAGGTCTCCTGCCAGGGATGTCACAAATACAGCCAGACCATTACCATAGGCGGGGTGTCCTTCGAGACCACGAAGGCGGACATCAAGGCATGTGACGACTGCCACGGGGAGGGATTGGGATATACCGAACTCGCCGAGGAATGGCAGGAGGAAATACGGCGGAACCTGGAGGGGGTTGCGGCGTTACAAAAGAGGCTGAAAGATCCGATACAACAACTGGAGGAGAAGGCCCCTTCATCCCATAGCACCGCCATTCTCCCGCTTTACCGGAAGGCGGAGGCAAACCTTCTGTTTGTCCAAACCGATGGCAGTCGCGGTGTGCATAACTATCTCTATACGCTCGACTTGTTGAGCAGCATCGAAAGGGATTTCAAGCAGTGTCTCTCCTTGTTGGAGAAGGCTGGGAGTCTGAGGGACAACTAAGGAGGTTGTGCAATGAAGTGGATCTTGAATCAGGATACCTGCGATCAGGACTTTCTCACCCGAATTGAGACGATGAGCGGCCAGAGGGTCTCCTCCTGTTACCAGTGCGGCAAATGCTCCGCAGGATGTCCCCTGTGCACGGAGATGGACCTTGCCCCCAATCAGATCATCCGTCTGGTGCAACTCGGGATCAAGGAGAGGGTTCTGGCAAGCAAGACCATCTGGATCTGCGCGTCATGCCAGACATGCACCCTCAGATGTCCACAACTGATCGACCTTGCAAAGGTAATGGACGGCATACGGATTATTGCACAGCAGGAGTGTCGTGAGGATACCACTGACTGGAGACGCATGGTAAGAGACATGTGGCAGCGTGCAAAAGAGGGGACACTCTCCCTGCTCCAGATGGATGCCGAGGCAAACCTCAAATGTTTCAACCAGATATTTCTGGATAGCATACAGTATTATGGACGCGTTTTCGAACCGAGCCTCATCTATAACTATAACATCAACAGCGGCTACCTGTTCGCAAATTTCCTCAAGGCCCCCATCATGCTCCTGAAATCCAAGATAAAATTGCTCCCCGTCGAGGTGCAGCGGGTGGAGAGGGTTCAAAAGATCTTCGAGCGAGTCAGGCAGTTGGAGAGGGAAGAAGAATGAAGTACGCATATTATCCGGGATGTTCTCTGCATGCGACGGCACAGGAATACAACCTCTCAATGAGGGCGGTCTGTAACCATCTGGGTATCGATCTGATCGAGATTCCCGACTGGATCTGCTGCGGCTCCACTCCGGCTCATACCACGAGCCAATGGCTCTCTCTGGCGCTTGCCATTGCAAATTGCACATGGGCCGAATCACACCAACTGGACATCATCGCACCCTGTGCCTCATGTTTCAGCAGACTCAAGGTGGCCAATCTGGAGGTAAAAAGGGATGCCACGGTACGCAAAAAGGTGAATGGTCTTATCGATGAACAGTATGAGGGGAACGTGACCATCCTGAATCCCCTGCACCTGTTCAACCGCCTGGATGTCCAAGGGCAGATAAAGGCATTGCTCAAACGGGACCTTTCATCCCTGAAGGTTGCCTGCTACTACGGATGCCTCCTGGCGCGACCGCAGGAGATAACCGAAGAGGAAAACTGTGAGGCACCGGTAAAGATGGATAACATCGTATCGGCACTGGGGGCCGCAACCTGCACCTGGCCCTATAAAACGGAATGTTGCGGTGCGAGCCTGGCCATCACCCAGCCGAAGGTGGCCCTGCGATTGGCATGTGAAATCCTGAATTCGGCACAGGAACATGGCGCGGATTGCATTGCGGTGGCATGTCCCCTGTGCCAGTCGAATCTCGATCTGAGGCAATCGGAGGTGTCGAAGGAATTGGATCGTGAGATTCGTATTCCCATTGTCTATTTCACCCAACTTATTGGATTGGCAATGAATTTGCATGAAAAGGCCATTGGCCTGAAGCACCTGATTACAGAACCTTTTGCACTGCTCGAGGAAAAAGGCATCCTGGTGGCAGCGGGAAAATAGGAGTACTGCAGCGGATGTACATGACGGTACCTGGAAGGAAGAGGGAGGTTTAGATGGCACGTATCGGGGTCTTTGTCTGTTGGTGCGGCTCGAATATCGCTGAGACGGTTGACTGTCAGAAAGTGGCGGAATACGCCTCCCATCTGCCCGGTGTTGTCGTGTCCCTTGATTACAAATACATGTGCTCCGATCCCGGACAAAGGCTCATCCTGGATGCCATCCAGAAGGAGCGGCTCACCGGGGTGGTGGTCGCTGCATGCTCCCCACGGATGCACGAGGTCACCTACCGAAGGACGGTCGCACAAATCGGCTTCAACCCATTCCTGCTGGAGATGGCAAACCTTCGGGAACATTGTTCCTGGGTGCACAATGACCGGGAGGAGGCAACGGAAAAGGCAAAGGACCTGGTCCGCCTCATGGTGGAAAAGGTAAAGAGAAACCATCCCCTGGTCGATATCCGGATTCCCGTCACCAAGCGGGCACTGGTCATAGGCGGGGGGATCGCAGGCATACAGGCGGCGCTGGACATCGCCCAGGCCGGATACGAGGTGATCATGGTGGAGAAGAGCCCCTCCATCGGCGGGCACATGGCCCAGCTCGACGAGACCTTTCCCACACTGGATTGTTCCCAGTGCATCCTTACCCCGCGCATGGTGGAGGTGGCGCAAAGCCCCCGGATCAAGCTGTACACCTATGCCGAGGTCGATGCAGTGGAGGGATACATCGGCAACTTTCAGGTAAAGATCAGGCAAAAGGCGCGCTCGGTGGATACCACCAAGTGCAATGGGTGCGGACTCTGCCGCCAGAAGTGCCCCACCACGGTGACGAGTGAATTCGAGGCGGGCATGGGCACACGCAAGGCCATATACGTCCCCTTTCCCCAGGCCGTGCCCAACAAGCCGGTCATCGACCGTGAGCACTGCCTCAAGTTTACCAAGGGGAAATGCGGGGTATGTGCAAAGATTTGCCCAACGAAGGCCATCGATTACGAACAGAAGGACGAGATCATCACCGAGGATGTGGGGGCAATCATCTGCGCAACCGGGTTTGAACTCAGCGAAACCCATGCGTACAACGAATACGGCAACGACCCGGACATCATCTCGGGGCTCCAATTCGAGCGGCTGGTAAGCGCCTCCGGCCCCACCCTCGGGGAACTGAAGAGGCCCTCGGACGGAAGGCTCCCCCAGAGCGTCGTGTTTATCCAGTGTGCCGGCTCCAGGGACAACGCCTCAGGCCGCCCCTACTGCTCGAAGATCTGCTGCATGTACACGGCGAAACACACCATGCTCTACCGGCACAAGGTGCACGACGGGAAGGCATACGTGTTCTACATGGACATCCGCGCGGGCGGAAAAAACTATGACGAATTCGTCCGCAGGGCCATCGAAGAGGACCATGCGATCTACATCCGGGGAAGGGTCTCCAAGATATACCGAAGGGGAGACAAGTTGATCGTGCTCGGCGCGGATACCCTGCTTGGAGCCCAGGTGGAGGTCGAGGCGGACCTGGTGGTGCTCGCCACCGCAATTGCGGCCCCCAAGGGGATCGAACGGCTCGCCCAGATGCTGGGTGTGTCCTACGACCTGCACAACTTCATGTGCGAGGCACACCCCAAGCTCAGGCCGGTGGAGACAAACAGCGCAGGGGTTTTCCTGGCAGGCGCGTGCCAGGCACCCAAGGATATCCCTGAATCGGTGGCCCAGGCGGGTGCAGCGGCAAGCAAGGTGCTCGCGCTGTTCAGCCAGAAGGAACTCCTCAGGGAGCCCATGATCGCCTCGGTGAACCAGGCCACCTGTGCGGGGTGTTTCACCTGCGAAACGGTATGCGCGTACAAGGCCATCGAACCCTTTGACATAAAAGACAAGGAAGGGAACCTGATCAAAACGGTTGCCCAGGTAAACAAGGGGAAATGTCAGGGGTGCGGCGCCTGCGCCGCGACCTGCCGGTCAAACAGCATACAACTCTCGGGGTTCACCGACTCCCAGATCTTTGCCCAGATTCACCATATCAAGAGCAAACCGCTGATCATCAAACCCTTTGACGACGGAATCGATACGCGCACGCGCACGGAACAAAAATCACAAACGGCTCACGACGAAATGCCCGATGCAGAACCGGCACTTGTCAGCAACAGGGAGAGATCATAAATGAAAAAGACCTTGGATCAAGCAAATGTTAGCCTGAAGGAGCAACATGGTAAGGATACGGCATGGAATCCGTCAATCGTCGCGTTCCTTTGCAACTGGTGCTCATATGCCGGTGCGGATCTTGCGGGGACCAGCAGGCTGAAATACAACCCGAACATCCGCCTCATACGGGTTCCCTGCTCAGGCAAGGTCGATCCCCTGTTCATACTCCGGGCCTTTGCAGACGGTGCGGACGGCGTCCTGGTATCAGGGTGTCATCCGGGGGACTGTCACTATGCAACCGGCAATTATTTTGCACGAAGAAAATTTGCCCTTATCAAGCGGCTTCTGGAATACTGCGGGATCGATGCACGCAGGATTCACTTCTCATGGGTGTCCGCTGCCGAAGGTGGAAAATGGTCCCGGGTGGTCAACGAGGTGGTCGAAGCGGTCCACCAGGCAGGACCCTTCCCCGGTTTTGACGTCATCCAGGATACTGAAAAAGGTTGAACACGATGGAGAAATTGAATACGCACGTCAGAGAATTGCTGAAAAACGGCATTGTCGATCTGGTCATCGCCTACGGCCAAAGGGAGATACCGATTACAAACGGATCAACGGTGACCAGCGTGGGGCCGGTCTTTATCACCAGGGAGAAGGAGGTCGGCGGGCTGGTATGGAACCGCGGCTGTGTCCACAACCTGGTGACCTATCTGACCAAGAAGGATTACGCTCGATACCAGCGCATCGCCATTGTGGTCAAGCCATGCGATTTCAAGGCGATAAACGTACTCCTCCAGGAACATCAGATCGACCGCCAGCGGTTGTTCGTCATCGGGCTCTCCTGTAACGGCACCCTGTCCGGAACAATCGAGGAAACCGCCGGATTGGGCCCCGGGCACATGCCCCGCAAGTGCATCGACTGCCGTGCCGCTCACCAGGGGGCAATCGCCCGCTGTGCATCCGAGGATGTAGATCTTGCCATCGATGAGCTCCCCGACGGGGAGCTTCCTGCTGAACCAAAGGGGGAAATGCCGGGCATCGAGGAATTGGAAAAAATGTCGATTGACGAGCGGCGGGCATTCTGGCAGGGGCAGTTTCAGAAGTGCCTGCGCTGCTATGCGTGCCGTTCCGTATGCCCCCTGTGCTATTGCGAGCAGTGCGTCTGTGACATGAGCCAGCCCCAATGGGTGGATAAGAGCCCGCACCTGAAGGGAAACTTCCTCTTTCACATCGTACGGGCCTTCCACCTCACCGGACGCTGCATCAACTGCGGTGAATGCGAGCGGGTATGTCCCATGGGCCTTCCCCTGACACTGCTCAATCAAAAGATGATCAAGGATGTCAAGGAACTCTACGACTACGAATCCGGCAACGATCCTGAACAGGCCCCCCTGATGAGCCAGTTCAAGGTTGATGACGACGAATCATTTATCAAATAGAGGCGCATGATGGAAACGTTGATCAGCAAAAGGGACCTCGAAGGGATCATTTCCCAGATCGTTCAAGACAGCCAGGTCTTTGCACCCGTAACCCGGGACGGGCTCAAGACGTATCAGATGATTGCACATCCCGAACAAATCAACTGGGGTGACGGCAATAGCCATCGCTCCCCCAAGGAATTCTTTTTCCCGATGACCGAGCCTATCTTCGGGTTTACGCAAGCCCGGGACGGCGTCAAGATCGAACCAATCGAGAATCACAGCAAAAAGAGGGTCCTGATAGGGGTGCGACCCTGCGATGCCTTTGCACTCCATATCCTGGACCGGGTATTCAGTTGGGATTACGAGGATGAGCTCTACCTGACCCTTCGAAAGAATACCGTAATCATCGGACTTGCCTGTATCAAGCCGGAACCGTTCTGCTTCTGCACCGCCGTGAATCTTTCACCGTTCGAGGAACGTGGCAGCGATGTCCTTTTGACCGACCTCGGGAACGACACCTTTCATGCGAAGGTGATAACGCAGCGAGGGGAACAATTCCTGAAGCCATTCACCAAATACTGCAAGGATGTTCCCGCAGACGTGGCATCAAAAAGGGAAACCATGATCAAGGAGGTCGTCTCGCACATGCCGCCGCCCCTCCCCCTTGCGGAGATCAAGTCGTGGATGGACCTGCATTTCGATCACCCCCTCTGGGAGGAGCTGGCAGCGGGGTGCCTCGGGTGCGGGACCTGCGCATACCTGTGTCCCACCTGTCATTGTTTCGATCTCACCGACGAAACCACAGGGTATGCAGGCCAGAGGATGCGTAACTGGGACTCCTGCGCCTTCGATCATTTCACCAAGATGGCGGCCCATCAGCCCCGGCTATTCCAATGGCAGCGCTTCAGGCAGCGGGTGATGCACAAGTTCAAGTATTACATAGATAAGTTCTCCCATCTGGCCTGTGTCGGATGCGGCAGGTGCCGTGCACTCTGCCCTGCAGGCAAGGACATTGTACAGGTCCTCGGAGAAATCCGGAAACAGATGGACATATCCCAATCAGAACCCATGGTGATCAAAAAAGGGCGTAAACAATGAACCACATATACAAGCCTTCCCTGATGAGGATCGAACATATCAAACAAGAAACACCGGATGTGAAGACCTTCCGGCTCGTATTCCTCGACCCGGTACTCAAGGAGACATTCCGATTCAAGGCCGGACAATTTGGTGAGGTCTCGGTATTCGGGGAAGGTGAGGCCACCTTCTGCATCGCCTCTTCACCGACCTGGCATGGTTTTATCGAGTGCAGCGTCAAGAGGGCGGGAAAGGTCACCCAGGCGCTCCACCGGATGGACGAAGGGGATTTCGTCGGATTCCGCGGGCCCTACGGGAACCATTTCCCTTTCGAGGAGATGGAGGGAAAGGACCTGGTGTTCATCGCCGGCGGGATCGGCCTCGCTCCCCTGCGGTCACTCATCTGGCATTGTCTCGGCTCCAGGGACCGGTTTGCCGGGATCACCATCCTCTACGGTGCACGCAGCGTCGCGGACCTGGTATACAAGGACGAGTTGAAAACATGGGAAGACCGGCATGACGTCACATTTGTCAAAACGGTTGATCCCGGAGGAGAGACCGATGACTGGGACGGAAGGATCGGATTTGTGCCCCTGGTCATGAGGGACCTTCGCCTCGATGCCTCAAATGCCTATGCGATTGTGTGCGGTCCTCCGATCATGATCAAGTTTACCATCCAGGGGCTGGATGCCATGGGATTCACCCACGAAAAGATCGTAACCACCCTGGAGATGAAGATGAAATGCGGACTGGGGAAATGCGGGCGGTGCAATATCGGTCATACCTACGTATGCAAGGACGGACCGGTGTTCACCTTCGCCGATCTCCAGGTCATGCCTGCGGAATTTTAACCCTTAGCGAGATTTGAAAGGGAGGGAAGCATATGTCAGTCACCAAAAAGGTTCTGCTTATCGATGACGATGTCGACCTCGTTGAAGCAAACAAGATCGTGCTTGAGGCAAACGGCTACACCGTCCTCACCGCGTACAACGGGGAAGACGGACTGAGGGTCGCCCAGGAGGAGGTCCCGGATGTCATCGTCCTCGACGTCTCGATGGAAAGGAAGGACGAGGGATTCTATGTAAGCCAGCGGATCCGGAGCACCCCCGGGATCGCCAACACACCGATACTTATGGTCACCGCCATACACAAGTGCACAAAGCTGCGATTTTCACCCAGTACGGATGGGGAGTATCTTCCGGTGAACGAATTCCTGGATAAGCCCGTTGATCCTGATATACTGGTGAGCCTGGTGGAGAAATGGACAAAGGCATCAAACAATTAATGACACCCTTTACAACGACAAAGCACAGACTGGCCTTCAAGCTGATCCTGTATATAGGCCTGATCCTGGTGATCTATCTGGAGTTGATCTTCTATCTCACCATCAGGGCGGATCGCACCATGATGACCAATCACGTGAAGGATGACGCATTCCGTCTGAGCGATATCATCAAGCGGAGCATCCACCACGACATGATGCGGGCCCGGAGTCATGAACTGCAGGAGGTTATTAATACCATCGGCGCACAGGAGGAGGTGATCAAGGTACGCATCATCGAGCGGGGCCGCATCAAGATGGCCTCCCAGAAGGAGGAGGTGGACCAGGCGATCGACAAGAAGGCCGAATCCTGCTATGACTGCCACACGGTGCAGGGCAAGCGACCGTTGACGGTCACCCGGTTCCGGTTCTTCAAGACAAAGGAGGGGGAACGTGTCCTGGGATTCGTGAATCCCTTTTACAACGATAAGGAATGCCATGCATGTCACGGCCCCGAACGGAAGGTCCTCGGGGTGCTCGATATCGTCCTTTCCATGGAAAGCGTCCACAAGACGATCCAGGCATACAAGATCCGTTCCCTGATCGCCATTCTGATCTGCTTCTTCCTCATTGCGCTCTCCATCATCATCTTCATCATGAAATCGGTCAACCGTCCCATTGCCCAGCTCACCTATGGAACCCGCAGGATCATGAACGGGGACCTCGTCTACCACATCCCCATTCGTTCGGATGACGAGATCGGCGAGTTGGCACAATCCTTCAATATCATGACGGACAAGCTGAGGGAATCGCGCAAGAGGATCGAGGCATGGAATCAGGAGCTCGCCGCCCGAGTGAAACAGGCCACCCATCAGCTCGAGTTGACCAATCAGGAACTCGCCGTGGCCAACAAAAAGTTGAACCAGTCGGACAAGAAAAAGTCCGAGGTGGTCATGATGGTCGCCCATGATATCCGGGCGCCCCTCGCCTCGATAAAGAGCTGCCTCCGGGTCGTTCTGGATGGATATCTCAAGAACGACCGGCCAAAAGAGATGGATATGATCAGGCGGGCGGAGGAGCGGGTGGAGTCCCAGCTTGCCTTTGTCAGGGACCTGCTTGACTTCACCCGCATGGATGAGGAGCACCTGGAGATGAAGCCCCTCTCGGTGCGGCCGATCGTGCTGAATGTCATGGATATGATGCACGCATGGGCGAACGACAAGCAGATCACCCTCGAGGTGCATGAGCTTCCGGAGGCACGGGTCCTCGGAGACGAGAACCTCCTGCATCGCTCCCTGACCAACCTTGTGTCCAATGCCATCAAGTATGGTCCTCCCGACACCCGCGTCTGGGTAAGTTCCGTGATCAGAGATGATAAGGTGGAGATTCAGGTGGGAGACAACGGCGTGGGGATCCCCGAGGATGAACTACCCGAGATATTCGGCATACTCTTCCGGGGTGTCAATGCCAAGAGAAAACAGGAGCACGGGGCAGGGCTGGGCCTCTCCATCGTCAAACGGGCGGTGGAGCTCCACGGCGGCAGCATCCGGGTGGAAAGCGAGGTAAATGTGGGAACCACCTTCTTCATCACCCTCCCCCTCCTCAAGGTGGCCGAAGTCCCGGCAATGGCCGGCACGGGGACGGGCACGGAACGGAATCAGGGGTAAGCGGCACCGAAGCAGGCGGCGATCGCGTGATCACGGAACAGTATCCCCGCCCACGACTAAAGAAATGTTCAATGCCAACGGGACACATTGTTGTGCCCGGCAGTTACACCTTGCCCAATGTCTCGCGGTATTCGCTGAATATCTTGTAGAACCGGAAATTGCGCATCAGTGCCGAGGTGAGCCCTTCCTTGAGCTTGTCGAGTATACGGGAGTTCATGACCAGATTGACGCTCAGCGCGAACGCCTGCAGGGCGTTGCCCGTCTCCCATCGATCCCCCAGCAGGGCAAGGAAGATCGTACGCCGCTCGGCAATGCTCATGTTCCGGAATTCCTCCAGGAGTTGTGAATCATCGAGTGGACCACCGAATCCATCCTCCATGATGACAATGTCATACTGGTTGTATTTCATCTTGTCCAGGGCCTCTTTCTGAGACAGTGCCTGGGAGACGGTCCCTATCCCCATCCCCTTCAGCGCCTGGGATACCGGATTCAGCTTCTCCTGGTCCTTCAAACATATCATGGCCGCACCGGGGCCTGAAATTCCTAAATCCTGCAGATCCATTGTCCCCTCCCCTCGTTACATCCGACGATCATATTCCATGTCCATCTTGAGTCCGGCGATGTCGGAGGTCTTTTCACCCTTTGCGCTCTTTATCACGTCGATCCCCCTGCCCACCACGTTCTTCTTCGATGCAAAGGCCATCGCGGTATCCGCGGTGATCAGTCCTTCCTTGTAAAGATCGACGATGGATTTGTCAAAGGTCCGCATCCCGAAGGCCTCGCCATCCTCCATAATTTCATAGAAGGTCTTCTCCTCGGACTCCCCGTTTAAAACCAGCTCCTTGATCCTCAGATTGCTCCCCATGATCTCAAAGGCAGCTATTCGGTCACCCCCCACCTTGGGCAGCAATCGCTGGGCAACAACCCACCGGAGGGTTTCAGCGAGCCTGATCCGCACAAACTTCTCCTCATCCTGCTCGAACATGCCCACAATACGGCTGATGGTCTGGCCTGCATCGATGGTGTGGAGGGTACTCAGAACCAGGTGCCCTGTTTCCGCAGCCGCCAGGGCGATCTCAACCGTTTCCCTGTCCCGCATCTCGCCCACCAGGATGATCTTGGGCGCCTGCCGGAGGGCCGCCCGGAGCCCGTTTGCAAAGGAATCGAAGTCGCGGCCCAGCTCCCGCTGATTGAAGGTCGCCTGCTTGTGGGGATGGGAATACTCGACCGGGTCCTCGAGGGTGATGATATGAATTGCCTTCCTATCATTGATCTCATCGAGGAGGGCGGCGAGCGACGTTGATTTCCCTGATCCGGTGGCCCCGGTGACCAGAATGAGCCCGTTTAACTCGTTGCTGATCTTATGAAACACGGGCGGGAGCTTCAGTTGATCGATGGTCGGGATCTGGGTGGCGAGTCTTCTGAGGACGATGGAGTAATTCCCGCGCTGGGAGAATATGTTCACCCTCAACCGGGCCAGCCCCTGCACCTGATAGGAAAGGTCGCAGGCCCCCTCCCTAAGCAGGGTTTCGGTCAATCTCCGGTCCCCCCTGATGAGGCTCAGTGCGATCTCCTCCGTCTGGTAGGGGGTCAGGGTTCGAATCGGAGGGTCAAAGGCAACCGGCATGAGGTTGCCGACGCTTTCCACCTGCAACGGCTTCCCCACCGTGAAATTAAGGTCGGATACATTGGGCTGTGACTCAAGCATGATTTTTAAGACAAGATCCAGTTCTTGCGTACGCATTGCTCACCCTTTTTTTTGTGCGGATGCGCCGATGGGAATGGCCACGGGCACCCGGAGTGGTTGTGATGACAGTTACCCTTCTGTGATTGCATCCTCTTTGTGCATAGTATATCATGTCCCTTTCTTTCTGCCGTAATCCTCATGCGTCCGTCTTCTCCATGCCGCTTAGATAAGCACGTCCGGCGCCTTGCTGAGGAACGGGACGAATTTTTGCTTGTCGATGCACTTGGTGTATGCCTCGGTAGGGCTGATCATCCGCTTCTGCAGGTAGCCCATGATGGAATCGTCCATGATCTGCATGCCGTATTGTTTCCCTGTCTGCATCACGGAGGGAAGCTGATAGGTCTTCCCCTCACGGATGAGGTTTCCCACCGCATAGTTACAGATGAGGATCTCCAGCGCCGCCAACCTCCCCCTGATGTCCACCCTCTTGAAAAGGGTCTGGGCAATAACCGCCTTCAGACACTCCGCAAGGGTGGTCTTGACCTGTTCCTGCTGGTGGGAGGGAAACACGTCGATCACCCTGTCAACGCTCTTGGAGGCGCTCTGGGTGTGGAGGGTGGAGAATACGAGGTGCCCCGTATTGGCCGCCTCCAGCGCCAGGCTGATGGTTTCCAGGTCCCTCATCTCGCCGACCAGGATGATATCGGGGTCTTCACGCAGTGCCCCCCTGAGGGCGGCGCTGAATGATCTGGTATGGGTCCCGAGCTCACGGTGGTTGATGATGCACCCCTTGTGTTCATGCACGAATTCTATCGGGTCTTCGATGGTGATGATATGCTCCCGCCGGTTTCGGTTGGCATGATCGATGATCGCGGCAAGGGTCGTCGATTTACCGCTCCCCGTAGGCCCGGTCACCAGGACGAGCCCCTGGGGAAGCATGGCCAGCTTCCTGAGAACCGGAGGCAGGCCGAGGTCGTCGATGCTCATGATGGTCTCAGGGATCTCCCTGAAAACTGCACCCACGCCGTTGCGCTGCATGAAGAAATTCGCCCTGTATCGGGCGACCCCCGGCAGTTCGTATGCAAAATCCACGTCGCCGGTCTCTTCAAATATCTTGACCTTGTCTTCAGGGGCGATTTCATAGAGCATGCCCCTGAGCATGTCGTTGTCCATGGTATCGTATTTGACCCGCTCCAGCGATCCCAAAACCCTCAGGATGGGCTGGGAACCGGCGATCAGGTGAAGATCCGAAGCCCCCTGCTCCCTCATCAGTTTAAAAAACGCGTCTATCTTGGCCATTGTTCCCTCCCTCGCTCCGTACGATGTAACCCTTGCTGAACAAAACCTTGTCTGTATTGTTTGCGAAAGCGGGCACCCGCTCACCGCGGATAGGCAGCCCGCATCAGAACACCTGAGACACGATGGGGCGAGCCTGTGTGCCTTTCCCCTGTATACAGGAGCCGCATGGTGCGGTCTCCCGCACATTCAAGCGGTATCGCTGTAAAAGATCACGGACGGCATGCATCGACCGTGCAGTGAACCAGACACCGGCACGGATGCACCCCTTGTGGCGAAGACCTTTTTTTCATTATCGGTCAAACCGCGAAGGTTGATCATCATGAAACCTCTCTATAAAATGAGGTCAGCAATACTCACTTCGAATCATCCGGCCGGAAGCATAGGCCCACAGGTGTACCTGGGACACGGAAGGACTCTGTAATCCTGTAAGCTCGCTTCGTTCCATTGCACAGACCCGCCTCGCGCAGACGAAAGTTTTTACCCGGTGCTACCGATATAAACAATAGCACAGGAGTGTGTATATTCACAGATGAAACATTCATGAGCCGGATGAAACTGCGAATGTAGAATGTAGAATGTAGAAGTGAAACGCAGATGAGACTTCGGCTCACAAAGAAGCATGAAAATCCTGGGGGATTTTCAGATGAATGGTCCGTTCGAGTGACAACGTAATCGTTGAGGAGAACGATGTCAAGCAGGGATGTCAAGGAAAAGCTTGCTGCAACGCGAAGGTTTTTTCTCAATTTTTCAATCACTACCATACTTCTGGCGCTTTTTGGGTGGTTTTTTTATCCGGTAATCAAATTTCTCATTCCACCCACCAGGTCATCCATCGATCCCAATATCCTTTCCATCCCCCTTGCCCAAATCCCTTGTGGAAAATCCATGATCACCAAATATAAGGGGCATCCCATCATTATCGTCAACAAGGGGAACGAAATCCATGCCCTCTCGGCGATCTGCACCCACCTTGGGTGTATCGTGAAATGGGATTCAAACAAGGAGGAGCTCTTCTGCCCCTGCCATATGGCAAAATACGACATCAACGGCAATGTAAAATCGGGACCCGCTCCCAAGCCGCTCTTCACCTTAAAGACCACGTTGGTCAAAGATCAGGTCAATATTGAAGAGGTCTAACCATGTCAGATCAGCCACTGCAAAAATCAGATCAGCCAGCGCAAAAAAAGGATACGGATACAAAGAAACATAAGCACATGGGGATGGGAGCGCTCAAGAGATGGTTCACCGCAGAGGGATTTTATGCGGATGTCATCGATCAGCGACTTGGGCTTTCCGATCTTACGCACCATATCAAACGAAATGTAATCCCCAAAAAGAGGGTCCATTTCAGCACGCTGCCGGGATGGATCATCCTCTTCCTGTTCATCTGCGAGGTCATAACAGGGATACTGCTGATGCTCTACTACCATCCCACGGTGGCGGAGGCGTATATAAATGTCCGCTACATCACCAACAACATCCATTTCGGCTGGCTCATACGCGGGGTCCATTTCTGGGGTTCACACCTCATGATCCTGTTTGTGTTTCTGCATATGATTCAAACCTTTGTATACGGGGGATACAAGGCGCCGCGTGAGCTTGCCTGGATCTCCGGGGTGGCGCTCTTCATCCTGACCCTCCTGTTCGGTCTTACCGGATATCTCCTGCCGTGGAACCAGATTTCCTACTGGGCGACCACGATCGTCACCGAATCCGTAGCGGTGATACCCGGAATAGGCAGGTATCTGAAGCTGATCGTCCGGGGGGGAGAGGACGTGTCCCAGGTCACCCTCACCCGGTTCTACGCGCTCCATGTGGTGGTGATCCCCATGCTGGTCGCCGTCCTGACCTTTTTTCACCTCTTTACCATCAGAAAGTACCTGATCCCGAAGGACATCCTTGCGCACGTCATCGTCATGCTGGTCATGTTCGGCCTGCTCCTGTCACTGGCGACGCTCTTTCCCGCTCCCATCCACACAAAGGCGGATCCCTTCAATACACCCGCCCATGTGAAGCCGGAGTGGTATTTTCTGGCCTCGTGCGCCATTCTCGCCATTGCGGGAAAGCTGGAATTCCTTGGGGGATGGGCACCAAAGGCGCTCGGCATCTTTATCCAGCTCGTGATCATCATCATGTTGTTTCTGGTACCCTTCATCGATGCATCAAAGATACGGAGCCCCAAGAGGCGGCCGTTTTCGATCATACTCGGCATGATAACCGTGGTGGGATTCATTATTCTCACCATTATGGGCAAATACATTTAGGCGGCGGATGCCATGATAAAACGCGCATACCTGATAACGACTTCCGGCGTTCTCATTCTCCAATGCGTCGCTTGCATGATCCGGCCCTCCCCTGCCTGGGCGAGGGAGCGAAAACAATCCTCAAATACCTGCTACATATGTCACAACCAAATGGGAAAAAAGGCTGCAGAGTGGGTGGAACAATGGCGGGCGAGCGTGCATGGCGAGAGCAACGTCACCTGCTCCGGATGCCACGGCGGGGATCCCACCTCCTTTAACCGTCCAAAGGCAAAGGATACGGGATTCAAAGGCGCGCCATCAAGGGCACAAATCCCGGCGTTCTGTGCAGAGTGTCACTCAAATCCGACCTGGATGCGGCAATTCAACAAGAGGACGGATCAGCTCTCCCTCTATAAGACCAGTGTCCACGGCCGCCGCCTGTATGAGAAGGGGGACGAAAACGTGGCCACCTGCACGGACTGCCATGGAAGGCATGAGATCAAGCGATATTCCGACATCGACTCCCTTGCCAATCACCTGACGGTTGCAGAAACCTGCGCTACCTGCCACTCGGACGCGGAACGAATGAAGCAGTATAACCTGCGCACCGACCAGCTCACACTCTACAAGCTCAGTTACCACGGTCAGATACTCTACAACCAGATCCCGGAGAAGAATCCCGCCCTGGTGCCCTCATGCCCCGAATGTCACGGCATCCACGGCGCAACCCCCGCCGGGGTGGAGGAGGTTGCCAACGTATGCGGCAACTGTCACTCCTCGACCCAGGCATACTTTGAAAAAAGCGGGCACTATGAGGCCCTGGTCAGTATCGGCACCCCCCGGTGCATCGACTGCCATGCATACCATGACATACTCTATCCCACCAAGGCCCTGTACGACGGAGCAGAGCTGTATCACTGCGGTTACTGCCATAATACGAACCACAAGGACTACAGCATGGGCCAGGAGATAAAGGCCGCCTTTGTCAGCGGTGAGCAGCGGGTGGAAGAGGTATGGGAAAAGACGGTTACCATTGAAATAAATCCCGGCCTGGACGTCCTGGATGAGAAGGACCAGCTCGAGCAGGCACGCCGCCTGATCCTCGAGGCCATCCCGGTCAGTCATACCTTGAATATGGAAGAAATCAACAACTACATGAACGAGGTCATGACCATCGCCGATACGGTGGAGGGCTCCATCGAGGCACGGCAGGAGGAATTCATCATCCGCAAGAAGGGCCTCTTCGCCACCCTCATGATCCTGCTCGTGATCATCGCATCATTGCTCTACAAGCGATGGGTCATGCAACTCGAGCTGGAGATGGATTCCGACCTGAAGTAGAACCCTATTTCCCCTCCAGGTGGCTCACGTGAGCCGGTTTCCTCCTCAGACGGGCCATTAACTCCTCAAATCGATGCACCACCTCGATGTGCCACCAGTTTCGAATGATCCATCCCACCCGCATGCGGATAAACCTGACCGGCCACTCCAGGTCCTTCTTTTCACAAATGGTATTCTCGCTGAGCTTGTATGCCTTTGCCTGCAGATTGGCAAGCCCTCGCTCCCGTTCCCCTTCATCCGCGATTGCCATGACCCGGTCGATCTCCCTGACCGTATCCCATGCCTGCATGATCCTCTGTTCGGTGCGTACCACCCTGCGTTTGCCTGCAAGGCCGAATTCCGCCCTCATGCGATTCAGCTCGATGGCCGCCTCATAGGAACGATCCACGATCTCGTCCCTGGTCATCCACGCGGTCTCGTAGCTCAGGATGTGCTTCCAACTGGGTTGTTCCATGGCCTTACGGTGTTCCTCCACCGTGGTGCAATGGATCTTGTACCCGAACCGGTCGGGATTTTCGTAGGCCTCGCTTCCCGGGTCTATGAACGGGGCGTAGGGGGAGATGAACAGGAGGAGCCTCTTGGTATGGCCGAACCTCTGGTAGAGATTCCTGCAGTATTCAACCGTGCCCTTGACCGATTGGGAATCCTGCCTGGGTACGCCGATGATGAAGAACAGGTCGATGCGCTCGCACCCAAGCCTCAGGCCGGTGTCCAGCATCCTCTCCAGGTCCTCGTTGCCGTATGGCCTGCCGAACGTCCTTCGTATCGACTCGTCGTGTGATTCAGGAGACATCTCGATATTGAAACGGGGAAGCGCATCCGCGATCATCTCCAGGATATCGTCGGGAGGGGGGGCGAAGAATTCGAACCCGGTGGGATTCTTGATCCTTTTCTGTTTCAATGCACCGAGGAGCCTGACCGCATACTCCCTGCCCGCCTGCATGATATCCCCGATGATCATGATCGGTGTGTTGAGGTTTCGGGAGATCGTTCCGATCTCATCGGCGAGCAATTCGGGATCGCGGAAGGCGGGCCGGTGCCGGTTTGCCGCCTTCTTGAAAAAGTACGAGGACCCCCCGCAGATCTTGCAGTTCTGGGTGCATCCACGCACGTTGAGCACCGCGGTCGCCGGGTATTCCAGCCAGTTTGCATAGGGGATATACCCCTTCAGGTCCCGGTAGCGCATGACCTTCTTCATGACATGCGAGAAGTCCACGATAAAGCCGTTCAGGTCGGGCAGCACGTTGGTGATGGGGTTGATCCTGGTGGCGCCCGTATCGTCCCTCCAGGTGAGATTCGGTATCCCGGCAAGGTCCCCCTCCCCGGTTCGTATACGGTCCATCAACTGCACGAGGGGCTTCTCCGTCGAATCCCCCCTGAGCACGTAGTCGATCTCGGGATAGTGGTCGATCAGGTCCTGGTGAAAATAGGTGGAGGACAATCCCCCGAAGATGACCGGTGTATCCGGATGATACCGTTTGCAGATCCTGGCCAGCTCGATACTGCCGTGACAGTGGGGCATCCAGTGGAGATCGATGCCGAAGGCCAGGGGATTCAGTCCCTGGATCTCTCGTTCCGGATCATACCGCTTGCTCTTGAGCATCTTGAGTGCGACATTGATGATCCTGACCTGGAAGCCGTGCCGTCCGAGGTACTCCGAGAGCACGACGAATCCTATGGGATACATCTCGAATATGGGGGTTGACGGGATGAGGTCGCTCACCGGACCGAACATGATGGATCTCTTCCTGAAATCGTATATGCTGGGAGGATGAAGCAGAACCAAATCAGCATGACGCATTGATACACTCCTTGTTGGTTAGCATCTCTTGTTTGAATTGTCTTTGGGCCGGCGATGGGATCCGGGCCTTGAGTTCGGCGACGAAAAAATGCCGCACCAGGGGGATCCCTTGTATATGCAGGGATCTGAGCGTCCCCGTCGCCTCCAGGTCCCTCACGGAAATCTCCGAAAGGATCGATATCCCGTATCCTGCCTTGATCGCCTGTTTTATGGCCTCGGTGCTTCCCATCTCGGCAACCACCCGAAGCCCCTTGACATCGATACCTGCTGAAGAAAGCTGCATCTCAATTTCTCTCCTGGTCCCCGAGCCTTCCTCCCGCATCAGAAAGGGCTGGGTGAGGAGATCCTCGGGGCTGACGGCATCCCGGCCGGCCCACGGGTGATTGCCGGCGCAGCACACCACCATCCTGTCCTCGACGAGCGGCTCAAACTGGATCTCCGGAGGGCCGTGCCTGGTGCCGACCACCCCGATCTCCACCTCGTGATCGAGAAGCGCCTGGATCACCCTCCGGCTGTCGGAAACCCTCAGCGTGCAAAATATCCCGGGATATCGTGCGGAAAATCCCTGGATCAGCCGGGGAAGGAGGTATTCACCCGGGATACTGCTCGCGCCGATCATCAGGGAACCCTGCTCAAGCCTCCCCAGCGATTCGAGTTGCTGCACCGCATCCCTCCGCAGGGCCAATATCTTCTGCGCATAGGGGAAAAGCACCTCCCCCGGCTGTGTGAGACGGACCTCACGCCCCATCCGGTCAAAGAGCTTCAGCCCAAGGGCCTGCTCCAACGAGGAGACGCTCCCGCTCACCGAGGGCTGGGTCAGTCCCACCACGCGGCCGGCCTTGGAAAAACTCTTCAGCCGCGCCACATGATAAAATACCTCCAGTTGTCGAATATCCACGTATCGTCACTCCGGGGGAATCAGGAGACCTTCCTGCGCAGGACCCGCGCATCCCCCACCCGCATGGTGACACCTTGGGCATCCAGGTATTCCAGAAGCGGAACGGAAAATTTCCTGGACAGCCCGGTCATCTCCTTGAAACCCCCGATATCCATCCTTGTGCCATCCTTGAGAAAATCCTGGACCTGTCTCGTGATATGCTCGACCGCTTCATGGTGAAACAGGAGATCACCCTTCAACCGCACCAGCTTCCCCTCATCGATGAGCAGATCGATGAGTCTTTCCACGACATTCCTATCCTTTTTCAGGGATTCCAGCGCCTCGTTCCTTCCGGGGGGTTGTATCCCCGCCTCTTTGAAAAGCACGAGGATGCGATCGTAGATCCTCTGCTCCGAGGGAGAGAGAGACACCTGATGTTCAGCCAGGGAACAGTGCTCCTGACGCACCTGAATCTCTCCCTGTCTCTCCAGGTCATCGAGCAGCCTGCCATAGAGACGGGCGTCCATGTCAGATGAAAGCCGTGCCTTGAGCTCCTCCTTGGACATACCCCCCTTGAGCGGATTACGGTCATGAAATTCCCGGAGGATATCGCATAGCCTTTTCCTGAATCCATTGTAGAAGGATGTGTGAACCGCCCTCCGATTCGCCTCGTCCACCAGGATTATCGCACCCTCCTCGCGGAGAGACGCCAGGGCCTGGGCTATGGTTGTGGGGTCCAGGTTGGTCGCGCCCGCCAGTGCCCTGAGGTCCGTTCCGCTGCCGCCCGCCTTGCGGATATGGAATTCCACCGTCTCGGGGACGCTTGCCGTGGCAAGGGTCGCCAGGTCCTCGATGATCTCCTGCCGGAACCGCTTGTGCTTTTCAGGGTGGCTGTCGATGATCTCCCCTCCCCCCAGCGTCACGAGGGGGGAATACCTGCGTATGACAAAACGGTCCCTGGGCATGGCCGCGATCCTCTCCTCCAGCCTGATCTGGAGCATGCAGGTGTCACCCGGGGCCAGTTCCTCCCTGTCGAGCAGTGCCACCCTGCCGAATACCTCGGCGGTGCCCGTGTGAAAGCGGATACGGGTGCGGTGCTTAAGGGGAGGTGCATTCTCGAGAAGGGTGAGCCGCACGTCCAGAAGATACCCCGGATGCATGAGATCCGGCGCGCAGATGACGTCCCCCCTCCTCAGTTCCTCCCTTTCCACCCCTTGCAGGTTGAGGGCGGTGCGCTGCCCTGCCTGGGCATAGTCCACCTTCGCGTTATGCACCTGGATACCCCGTACCCTCGCCTTGATCTGGCGGGGAAGCACCTCCACCGTATCCCCGACCCGCACCCCTCCCGAGACCAGGGTGCCGGTTACCACCGTGCCGAATCCCTTCATGGTAAAGACCCTGTCCACGGGAAGGCGAAACGCACCCTCGCCGGTATGTTCCGGAAGCGTTCCCACCAGGCCGCCGAGGGCATCAAGAAGGCTGGGCAATCCCTCACCGGTCGTGGAGGACACGGGGATAACCGGGCTGTTCGCCAGGAAGGAGCCCTGCACATAGTTTTCCACCTCCTCCTTCACCAGGTCGAGCCACTCCCCATCAACACAATCCGCCTTGGTGATGGCGGTCAATCCCCGTTCCACCCCGAGCAGGCGGCAGATATCCAGATGTTCGCGCGTCTGGGGCATGATTCCCTCGTCTGCGGCGATGACCAGGAGCACCAGGTCCATGCCCACCACGCCGGCCACCATGTGGTGTACAAACCGCTCATGGCCGGGAACGTCGATGATCCCGATCCTGATGCCGCCGGGAAGATCGAGGGAGGTGAATCCGAGCTC
>JBLIRP010000040.1:0-7662 GCA_049472355.1 bacterium
GCTTCAGATAGCGGTCGGGCTCGAAGGATTCGCCCAAACGGGGAACCCTAAGCGCGCGGAGGACGATCTTCAGGGAATGTTCAGGGCGGGATAAACAGCGTGCACACAGCAGGCGAATCGAATTACTCCCCAGATCTATGGCGGTCAGGGGCGGTTCATTATACATGTATACCCTCGAAGGGGGAAAACCGGATTCTCAGGGGGAAGAATACTGCCGTTGCTTACTGGGGCAACCGTAATCGGACAACCTTGCCGAATTCACCGAGGGGGCCGACAGGTTCGCCTTGATAGGTGAGGATCACCCCGCCGGCATTCCCTATGAGAAGCGAAAACTCATCATGGGCATTGAGCTTTACCTTATCTCCCTCTTCGAGTATGAAATCATAGCTGGGGATGTCATCGATGCTGACATCGATCCAAGTCCTCTCCACAGCGGTGATAACGAGTTCCTTTTTCGGCCCTTCCGTTTCATGGGTCATAACGGTCTCAAACGCTTCCGCTTCGCTGTGGGGAGAGGTGCCGGGAAACAGCCTATCCCCGATGAGGGAGGTATCGAGAGACGCCACGGTGACTGGTTTTATAGGCTGATCCTCAATGATCGCCCTTCTGTCTTCTGAAACGGTTTTTTGTTCGCTGGCTGCCTGTTTCTCTGTTTGCTTCGGCTCGGTTGCACCCGAGGCATTCACGGGTTCCCTGTGGAGGCTTTTTTCGATTTTAGGGACGTTCATGAGGGTCTTCTCGAATTCAAGCCTCCCAATCATCGCATCTTGTGCTGCTGAGGCATCAAACGGCTCTTGCCCTGTTTCGGCCGCCGTTGCGAGGTCCTGCTCGATCCCTGTTCCGCTGAGTACGTCCTTCTCACCCGCTGCAGGTGAGATGGCGGCACTCATTTTCTCTATGTTCTGAGAGATGAGTGGACTGCGGCTTTCGTGCATGGAAAGGGATGTCTGCCTGAGGAATATCGACCACGCAAACCATATCCCCACGATGAGAAAAACGATCATAAAGGTGGGAAGAACACGTCTGTGATGCATACGCTCGGCCCTGGTCAAGATCTTGTTCTGGTCGAACCCCACCTTCCCCAATCGTTGTCTCTCATTGATGAGAAATTCGCTGTGATCGGTCATGCAGGTGTGTTGAACAAAGTCGGCGTAACGGGAAATCACCTCGTTGGAATCCAGCCCGAGCTGTTTGGCATAGGTGCTGAGAAAGCCCTTGGCAAAGGCGGGGTACGGAAATTTCTCTACGTGGTCCGATTCGAGTGCCTCGAGGATGTGATGGCTTATTTTGGTGGCGTTACTGATTTCCCTAAGGGATACCCCCTTTCTTTCCCTTTCAGCTTTGATAAATGCACCGAAGGATTCCACGGCCATTTCCTCTTTGGATAAAAATTACAATAAAATGGCTTTATTCCACACCCGTTGAAATTTTATCATTTCTCTGTAACCTGCGCAAGGAAGCGTCCCTTCATTCCCGTTAGTATTTATATCGACATTTTTTCGAATGATCATCATGGCGGTTTTGCGACCATTGCTCCCCGGGGGATACTGTGGTATGATGCATTGTATCGTCATGACTCATCAATACCCATATTTCAAGGATGTCAAAAAGGGATACAAAAAAAGAGAGACGGAGACATCGCAGGATGTACGCGGAAATACCCGTGGAAATCGCCTCCCTCTCCTTCAAATTCTCAAGCACTGACTCCCAGTGCAGGGTGGTCAATATAAGCTGCTCGGGAGTCTACTGCCAGGTTGATCGTTTTTTCCCCCTGTTCACCACATTACATGTTTCCTTCCGGCTCAAGCCATCCGCACAGGAACAATCCGGTGAGGATACGATCACCTGCCGGGGAGTTGTGGTGAGGACCGAACCTTCTCATCCAATCAAAGGTTGCCGGGAATATCACATCGCCGTTTTCGTGCCGAACGGCATTCCCATCGATACCCTCTCTGACGTCACGATAAACTGATATGCCTCAAAAGATAAGGGTCTTACCTGAAAACCTATCAAACATGATCGCCGCCGGCGAGGTTGTCGAACGTCCCGCATCGGTGGTCAAGGAGCTCATTGAGAATGCCGTCGATGCAGGGGCGGATCGAATCGAGGTCACCTGCCAGGGAAGCGGCAAGAGGTACATTCGCGTACTGGACAACGGCCACGGAATGACCTATGACGATGCGCTCCTGTGCCTGGAAAGACATGCCACCAGCAAGATAGAGCGCGAAAAAGACCTGGAATCCATCTTCACGCTCGGATTCAGGGGCGAGGCGCTTCCCAGTATCGCGGCGGTGTCGGAAATGATCCTCACCACACGACCTGCCTCCTCCCCTTCGGCAACCCGGATCGTCATCAAATCCGGGGTGATCAGGGAGGTCACCACTACCGGTGCCCCCATCGGCACCATGGTGGAGGTCAAGGGCCTCTTTTCCCAGGTTCCCGCCCGGGCAAAATTTCTCCGATCACCACAAACGGAGCTGAGTCACATCATCCAGACGGTCATACGGCAATCCATTCCCCGGCCAGAGGTCTCATTGATCCTCTCCCATGAGGGACATACCATGCTCCACCTGGTCAAGGCACCCGACCTGCGGCAAAGGCTGGTTCAGATCATGGGCACGGAGGCGGCGGATGAAATGAACGAGGTCAAAAAGGCATGGGACGGCATAGAGATCAAAGGTTTGGTCTCCAGGGCGGAGTTTCATCGATCCAATCTGCTGGGCCAATATCTTTACGTGAACGGACGCTTTATAAAGAGCCCGGTCATTCAAAAGGCCATCCACGGCATCTATCATCACCACCTTCCCCGGCAGCGGTATCCCTTCTTTTGTATTCTGATCGACATCGATCCCAAGCGGGTGGATGTCAACGTGCATCCGACCAAATTGGAGGTGCGATTCGATAATCCCTCCAAGGTCGTTGACATCATAAGCACGACCATCCGGGAGGCCATCGATGCTCCCAGGCGGTGGGCACCCTCCTCATCCCCGCTCCAAGAAAGGGGCGAACAATCATCGCAGCCGATGAAAGGTGACGGCCCAACGGTTCGCCATTCCCGGCCCGCGCCCTCGTTCTTCACCCCAGGCCCGCCCACCCAGTCCCCCCTGCTCAAGGAGCAGAACAAACGTGAGTATCTCCCCGCGCACCCCACCCGGCCCGATTCCTCCTCCCTCCCCTATGAGGCGGCCGACCAAGGTTCTATGGAGGGACTCCTTCCCCTGGGGCCCTTTATTCAAATCGACGACTCGTACATCCTCTATGAGACGAGCGACGGGATTCTCGTTATCGATCAGCACGCAGCCCATGAGCGAATCAATTATGAGAGAATCAAATCCTCGCTCCTTGCCAAAAAGACGCCCCGACAGAATCTGCTCAACCATCCCCTCATAACGGTCAGCCCCGAAGAGGATGCCTTGATGACACGGATCATCCCGGTGCTGAATGACCTTGGTTTCACCGTGGAACCGTTCGGGACGAGGACCTATATCCTCCGCTCGGTCCCTGTCTATCTCGACACCGACCCCACCCAGGTCCTCCAGGCGGTAACCCAGAAACTTTTGGAATACCACCCTGCCCAGGGAAAGGAGGATCTCATCGACCCGCTCAGCGCCACCATGGCATGTCACCTCTCGGTCAAGGCCCATCAGCCGCTCAAGCCGCAGGAGATTCAGCAGTTGATCCAGGACCTGCTCGCCACCGAACATCCCTTCTCCTGCCCCCATGGACGGCCCACCCTTTTCCGTATCAGCAAAAGGGAGATAGAGAAGAATTTCGGGAGATAGCCGTGGACACAATCCCCACACTTCTTGTTATCGCAGGTCCGACAGCCACGGGGAAATCCAGGCTTGCACTTCATTGTGCCCGGCAGTGGTGCGCGGAAATCGTCAGCGCGGACTCCCGCCAGATCTATCGCCACATGGATATCGGCACGGGAAAACCCACCCCGGAGGAGCAGGCCCTGGTACCCCACCACATGATCGATATCGTGGAGCCCGACCAAACCTACAGCGCAGGGGAATACGGAAGATCAGCCCGCTCGGTCATTGATGCCCTCCACAAAAATGGAACACTCCCCATACTGGTCGGAGGCACCGGTCTGTATATTCGTGCGGTGATTGACGGCCTCGCGCCATCTCCTCCCAGTGATCCCCGCATCAAGGGAGATCTCCTGAGAAGGGTGGAAAATGAAGGGATACACACCCTGCACCGGGAGCTCATGGAGGTGGATCCCCGCACTGCAGAGCGGCTCCACCCCAATGACCGCCAGAGGATTCTCCGTGCGATCGAGGTCTTTCGCATCACCGGCAGGAGATTATCCGATTTCCACCAGGATACCCCGGAAGGGCCCGGATACCGGACAGTCTTTTTTGTCCTCTCCCGCCCACGCCCGGAGCTCTACGAGTTGATCGATACAAGGATCGATGGCATGTTCGCGCAGGGCTTGATCGAGGAGGTGCAATACCTCATCGAAAGGGGATACACCCCCGATCACCCGGGGATGCAGAGCATCGGCTATTCCCGTCTCTACGCCCACCTTACGGGGAGGATATCCCTTGCAGAGGCACGTTTCGCCATGAAACAGGACACCCAAAGGTATGCAAAGAGGCAGATGACATGGTTCCGGAAGGAGACGAGGGCGCACTGGCTGGATATACCCGCACAAGGGGATGTGCTTGATATGGTTTCAACGCTCGAATGGGCGGTGTACCGCGAAGAGGGTTGAAAAAGGGGTGCTATTCCGATCGCTTTCGGGTCGCCCGCGGAATCGAATGGATGTAACTGATCAATACCATCGTGGGTGATCGGGAAGGGGGGTACGCCTGTGTGCCTGCGGACGAGCGCTACAGCCTGTCGGCGAAGCTTCGGAAAAGCACACCGCTTGTTCGAGCCCGAAGGGCGAGTTGAGGTGTGCCCGAAGCGAGCCTTACAGGCTGTGTGCAAGGGAGCCGAAACAAAAGGCGTATCCCCCTTCCCGCACGATATTGAGCAATTACGAAGGGACTACGAGGGAAGCCTTTTCCCCATGATGTATTCCTCCAGTGTCTTGTTGACACGGGCGAGCTCTTCCGATTTCCGTTTAGTTTCCTCAAGGAGGGAATTGATTCTATCCTCGGCCTTCTTGCGCTCGGTGATATCCTTGAATACGCAGCCCAGTCCGATTATCTGATCCTGATCATTCCGGATGTCGAAAAAGGAGGCCAGGGTGGTCCTCTTCTCCCCGTTTTTGGCAACAAGGATCAGTTCCTTGCTGGAGACATCCCCCTTATCCCTCAGGGATGCGGTGATGGCATCGAACTCCTCCGGGTTTTCCAGCAACGTCGAGAAAAACCGCTGTGAGAGCTCGATTTCCTGATATCCCATGATCGATTGTGTGGCAGGGTTATATGAGGATATCCTGAATTGATTGTCCAGGATCATGATTGCATCCGAAGATGCCAGAAAGAGGTTCCGGAACCGCTCCTCGGATTCCTTGAGCCGCGCCTGGAGGAGGGTCCTTTCCTTTCTCAGGCGGTATCGCTCGACACAGTCGCTCGCGGTATACGGAACCCGGCTGAAATAATCCTCCGTCTTTATGATGTAATCGAATGCTCCCAGCTTCATTGCCTCCACCGCAACCTTCTCGTTGCCGTGTCCTGTGACAATGATCACCGGGATGTCCAGCCCCATTTTCACGATCTGCTTCATGACATCCAATCCGTTGAGTTTCGGCAGGGAATAGTCCAGGATAATCAAGTCGTACTGAGGGTTTTCCTTAAGGGCATTGAGGCAGGCCTCACCGTTTCCGATGAGGTACACCGAGGCATCCTTGATATTCTTTTCCAGGCTCCTGATGGTCAGTTTTGCGTGGACATCCTCATCTTCCACCAACAAAATCTTCATGTCCTCTGCCCCCTTTATCGAACGCTTGATCAGTGAAGCGCTGCCCGGCTCATGAAGAGGCAAAAGGCCTGGTTGCCCCTCCATGCCTTCCGTTCCCGGCCATGACGCACAGGGTCCTTCTTACGCTATAATAAATGAAATCTGATAGGGATACAAGGGGTATACCGCCGTCAATTCGCGGATCCGTCTATTCCATCTCAAAGGTGGTCTGTTCGTGGCATTCCGAACAGTCCTTTCCATACTCCCCGTCATGCGGATCCTCGTGGCACCTATTGCACGTGAAGTCGACCCCCTTGTACCGAACGGCCAATCCCTTTTCAGAGGGGTATTCCGCATATTCCATGGTATGGCAGTCATGGCATAAAAGATCGAGGTGTTTGCCCTTGGGGCTCTTCTCCGATTCCTTGTGCTGATACGCAATCACCTTGAAGCTCTCCTCACCGTGGCACTGGTCGCACCGGTCACCCAACTGCCCCAGGTGAACATCAAAGTGGCAGTTGATACACCTTGTCTTGTCGAGCAGATAGGTATCCTCGGCATGGCAGGCAGTACACTTCAACTGGGCGTGTTTTTCGTTGAGGGGCCATCCCGTCTCCGCGTGGTCGAATTTTTCGATATCAAGATGGATCAGATTATAGGACGCGCCATGATGCTCCGAATGGCAATGGGCGCACTCCCGGGGAACCCGGGCATGATACCCTCTATTTCCCTCGATCAATGCCTTTATCTCCTGATGGCAGAACAGGCACTTGTCATTGTCCAGTTTCTCTCCAGGGGTGTGACATGCCCCGCATTCCCCCGATTCCTCGAGTTCCTGGTGTGCTGCGGAGAGCACCCCGTGGGAGAAAAGCTTCGACCATTTGATAGCAAATCCTGCATATACAATTCCGATGATGATTATGAGTAGTATGACCGTCCTTTTCATTAGAAGATCCACCTATACCCCCAGTAAACGGTGACAAGGATATGAAGAAACGCCATAAAAAACAGGGCATAACTACATGCCTTGTGAATAAACTCCCACTTGTTGAGTACGGAAAGATAGAGGTCCAGCACCGAGATATAGCGTATCTCGCGCAGCCTCTTGATCAACTCATCCCCGCGCTTATGCAATTCGCCGTATTCGGTGTACTCGATGTCGTCATACTTCTCGTTGAGAAGATCGAGGAGTTGTCCGGTCTCCTTCTTGATAAAACGCCATTGTTTTATCGTATCGGTGAGCCCCGAGGTGCAGGGGAATCCCGGCGGCCTCAAATCCATGATCCTCCTGACTATGGGAGAGATCGCACTGTCCTGCTTCAGGTCCTTTTCGATATAGAGGTCCACCAGGTGCATCGGCTCGTATATCTTGGAGATACCCCAGAAGCAATAGCCGAACAGCATGCGCCCGAAGAGGCCGGAGATGATCACCAGCACCATCAGCCAGAAGGCGATACCGATAAAACCGGTCAATGCATAGGTGGAATGGAAAAAGATGAGTATAGGACCAAGGATCCCGAAGAATATGTGTATCTCCAGCCACAAGGAGAGAGGACCCAGGAATTCGAGGGATTCGAGCCTCTTCCTCAGGAAATACAGGAGGAAGGAAAGGACCATCAGGATAGTCCCAATGACCCCTAATCCATGGCTGATATTCCCGGATGGTTTGAACTGCTCATGGAGGGCAACATCGAGGTGACGTTCGACGGCGGGGGTGGAAATGTATGGCTTATACATGGTATAGAGGTATACGGAAATGATGATGACAAGCAGAATCCATGCAATACGAAAAATCAGAAGGCC